>NZ_JAAHGN010000668.1:0-4202 GCF_010672485.1 Moorena sp. SIO2C4
CTAATTCCCATTCTGGAAAACGGCGATCGCTTAACTCGGGTGGAATTTGAACGACGATACCAGGCAATGCCTGATACCAAGAAAGCAGAATTGATTGAAGGAGTCGTTTACGTGGCATCTCCCGTCAGGATCACTAAACATGCCAATCCCCATGGAAAAATCATTACCTGGCTAGGGGTCTATGAAGCCGCTACCCCTGGTGTCATGTTGGGAGACAATCCTACGGTGCGGTTAGATTTTGATAATGAGCCCCAACCGGATGCAATTCTGCGCATTGATCAACAAAAGGGTGGACAGTCCCGCATTACTGACGATGACTATATAGAAGGAGCACCGGAGTTGATTGTCGGGATTGCAGCCAGTAGTGCTTCCTACGACCTCCATGACAAGCTACGGGCTTACCGGCGCAATGGAGTAAAGGAGTATCTAGTTTGGCTGGTGCAAGAGCAACAGTTTCGCTGGTATGAATTGGATGCAGGGGAGTATCTCCAGCAGCAGCCAGATCAGTTGGGGGTGCTGAGCAGTAACGTGTTTCCAGGATTGCAGTTGGCAGTAGAGCCGTTACTAGCTGGGGAAATGCAACGGGTATTGGCAGTGCTTCAGGAGGGGATAGACTCAAAGGCACATAAAGACTTTGTGGCTCGATTGGCTCAGTAGCTGATACTGGGGAGATGGCTATTGCGATTGACCTTCGGTCACGCTTCGCGAACGCAAACAGCAACAAACCCACTGCTGGGACCCTAGGTGACTTACCCAAGTGCTACCCTCAAACTATCAGGTTCAACAGAAGATCATGTACCAAACTGACCCACCGCTTTCTCCCAGCGAAACTATGCCGACTATGTATGACTTACCTAGTGAAGACCCAGAGGAGCCTGGTTTGCCTGACGAATTTCACGACTTCCAACCCCAGCTATTGCGGGAAACCTGCCAACCTCCTAACTATCCCAGGGAGGAGATGTTCATTGGTACAGACCTAAATTTATATTACGATAGCCATCATTTATTGTGGCACAAACGACCGGATTGGTTCCTGGTATTGGGTATCACTCCTGCTCAACAACAACAAGACCTGCGCTGGAGTTATGTGGTTTGGCAGGAAGGAAGAGCGCCATTTTTGGTAGTGGAACTCTTATCACCAGGTACCGAAGCGGAAGATTTAGGACAAACCCTAAGGTCTGCCAACAAGCCACCCACTAAATGGCAAGCCTATGAACAATATATGCGCATTCCTTACTATGTTGTCTTTGACCGTGTCTTGATGCAGTCGCTCATGGGGGAAACCCCAAGACCGCGCTGCATCGCTTATGAAAACCAGTTGCGGGTGTTTCAATTAATTGTCACCCAGTATCAGGAAGTAGAGCTTTCTGAGCCCAAATTTTGGATTCCAGAACTGGAATTAGGGTTAGGAGTATGGCAAGGTAAATATCAAGACACAGAAGGGTTGTGGCTGCGTTGGTATGATGGAGCTGGTAATTGGATTGAGACTTCAGCAGAACGGGCAGAACGGCAAAAGCAACGGGCAGAACAGGAATCCCAACGGGCAGAAAGATTGGCAGAAAAATTGCGTACCCTTGGCATCAATCCCGATGATTTGTAAGGGGGGTGATCCAACTTCCCGACTCCCGACTCCCGATTCCCGACTCCCGATTACCGATTCCCTACTCCCATCAACCCATGACATGGAAGAATTAACCTTATTACGTCAACTAATTGAAGAAAAAAAGTATCATAAAGCCTTAGAAATTGTTGATGAACTAGAAGAAATGTCAAGGGAGGATAAACTAAATAAAATTTATAGCTATGCAGTCATATTACTATTACATTTAATCAAGCAAGAAGTAGAAAAACGCACGACCCGCTCTTGGGAATTTTCTATTTATAATGCCAGCAAAAATATTAAACGAGTTAACAAACGGCGAAAATCAGGAGGATATTATGCAAATCAAGACGAATTATTAGAAATTTTAACCGATGCCTTTGAGACAGCCCTAAAAAAAGCAGCATTAGAAGCCTTAGAAGGCAGATATACAGATAGTGAACTCAAAGAAAAGATTGACGAAGATAAAATTAAACAGAAAGCTTTAGGTTTAATTTGTTAACAAGAGGGAGCAGGGAGCAGGGAGTAGGGAGTAGGGAGTAGGGAGTAGGGAGTAGGGTGTGGGCTAAGGGGGTGACAAGCATCATTAATTAGCCTTTGGTTTTATAATCTTTCCTCTCCTCACACTTTCCATACTTCCCACACTTCCCACACTTCCCACACTTCCCACACTCTTCCCCCTATTGCCTATTGCCTATTGCCTATTGCCTATTGCCTACTCCCTCTTCCCTCTTCCCTCTCACCACTGGCATCAAAAACTCCGCCAAGGTCCCCCCATCGACCCCCAACTCACTCCGCTCCTGAGCCGCTAAAATACCAGCTTGGGCATGCCACCAGGCTGCCGTTGCCACTATTGCCTCCAAAGGATGCTCAGACAGAACTGGCTGAGCCAATAAGCCTCCCACTAGTCCCGTGAGGACATCGCCACTCCCCCCTCGGGCTAGAGCTGGTGTACTTTCAGGAATCAGCCACACCGAGCCCCTGGGATTTGCGATCGCACTCCTGGCTCCTTTTAACAACACCACAGAGCGACTCAATTGGGATGCCTTCTGCACAGCCTTGACTCGATCCGGTAACAGTTCTGCAGAATCGGGAAATAAACGTCGGAACTCTCCAACATGAGGGGTTAACACTGTCTGGCCTCGACGCTTCAACAAAGTGGGAATAGTGATCAGTTCCGCCAGGATATTTAAACCATCCGCATCCAAAACAATTGGGCATTGGGCAGCTAAAACCCCTTGCACTATATCCTTAGCATCCTTTGTTAAACCAGGACCACATGCGATCGCATTATAAGTATGATAGCTACCAGAATCACTACCAGAGGGTTGGTTTAACTTCTCTAACACTAACTCAGGCAAAAATCCGTTGGCGTAGCGTGACCTTAGGTCAATCGCACCCGCCGTCGTTTCTGGGCAACCAATTACCACAGCTTCTGGCAAGTGACTGACCACTAGCAGTTTGATAGACTCCGGCACTGCCATTGAAAGCATCCCCACCCCACTAGCACGAGCCCCTAATCCCGCCAAAATTGCTGCCCCTGAATACTGTTTAGAGCCACAAATCAGCAACAGATGGCCCTGTTGGTACTTATGCGTTACCTTAGGGCGAGGTAAAGGCAAAAACTGTTTCGCAACAGTTTCGGTAACTCGGAGCAAATCTGGTGGCTCACCTAAAATGGACCAAATATCCTTGAGGGGAATACCAAAATCAATTAACTGAGCTTCACCAATATAATCCAACCCTTGGTCTTGCAGAAACCCCAACTTCCACAACCCTAAGCATAATGTCCGGGTAGCCCGAACCGCGATGCCCAACACTTCCCCAGTATCAGTGTGTAATCCCGAAGGCAAATCAATACTCACCACCGGTTGTGACCATTGATTCAACAGCTCAACCGCCTCAGCGATACTACCAGAAAGCGATCGCGTCAGTCCAAATCCGAACAAACCATCAATAATCAGGTCACACTCATACAGCGCTTCAATCTCGTCATAAAAAGGAATCCCCAAGCTAACCGCATACCGAGCATGGTAGTCAGTCAATTCCTTCAGTTTCGACAAAGGACGGTAAATGTGGATCTCATACCCCTGTAAATAAAGTTCACGAGCAACAACTAACCCATCGCCCCCATTATGACCAGGACCAACTAACACACCCACTCGCCTATTCTCAGCACAGGGATAAAGACCTTGAATAGAGCGAGTAATCAATCCTGCCACCTTTTCCATCAAAGCTGCTACAGGCATCCCCGCCTCAAAGATGCGCCCTTCAATCTCACGCATCTGCTCAGCAGTTACCACCACTTGTTCAATTAGTTCTCGCCGATTCTGAGACTGCATCAATTCTTAATTCTGCCTTCTTAATTCTTAATTCTTAATTCTGCATTCTACATTCTGCCCCTACCGACCAAAATACACCCGTGCATCCCAACCAGCAGAGCGCAAACGATTACTCCAACGTTCTGCCTCCCCTAGCTTTTTAAACGGACCAACAGCAACATGCTTACCTCTTGGGGCATCTCGTTGGCTCACTAAATCCTGAGCAATCCCAATTTTAACCAATTCCCTTACCATCTCTGGTAACCTCTGAGCATTGCCAG
>NZ_JAAHGN010000669.1:0-4200 GCF_010672485.1 Moorena sp. SIO2C4
TTAAAGCTCCTGAGATCGATGCTCCTCCTGCTGGTAAGTACATCCTAGAATTCAATCGCAGCCCAGTAGTAGGCTCTCGTTTTAGTTTAAGAGGCATCTATGACGAAGCACGGCTAGGGTTTACTCGTCCCCGAGATTGGCAACTCAAATCTGTCAAAGCCTTGATTCGCTTTCGCCATTCTCCAGCGCTCTATGCCACTCGCTCTAATCTTACCGTTCTAATTAATGGTGTTAGCGTTGGCAGTATTCCTCTCAAGCGCCAGAAAGGGGAAATTGGGAATGTGCTATTTAATATTCCGATAGACCAACTCCGTAACTACAACCAAATCACAATTGCGGCGCTACAGAATAACTCTCCTACCTGTACTCAAGACCCCTATGATCCTTCCCTATGGACAGAAATTCTACCCGATTCTAAAATAGTCTTTGATTTTGAACCCCAACCGGTTTCTCTAGACTTCAATCGCTATCCTTACCCGATCTTTGATGACCTCAGTCTAGAACCAAATCAAATTACTTATCTGTTGCCCAAGGAGATTGATGATAATTGGTTAACTAGCACTGCTCGTTTCCAAGCTTCCTTAGGTAGGCTAGCGGATTATCGTCGCCTGAAGACTTCCTTGGTGAAATCTGTTAAAGAGGTCAGTGGAACGGGGATTAATCGATTTTCTGGTAATCGATTGGTGATCATCGGCACACCAGAACAACAGCCAGAACTCAAATCCCTGAAACTACCCCTTCCTGTAGGAAACAATAAGATTCTCGATGCTAAGGAAAAAGCCTTACCCCCCGATGTCGGGGTCTTAATGTTAACCACCACTCCTGGCAATGAAGGCGCAGTATTGGTAGCAACCGGTAATGGGCCAGAAGGAGTGGCGAAAGCAGTACAGTTTTTAGTGCAATCGGAAGACCGTCAAATTGGTACCAGTCAAGCGATCTTAGTTGAAAAGCTGGAGGAAGTGCCAACCCCTGCATCCCGTGATTGGCCAGACTATTTACCTGTAGAACCCACATTCAAGCTCAGCGACCTCAAAACTCCCTACAATCAGCCGATTGAGGATATAACAGTCAGGGGTTCTGATTCCCCACCCATTACTATTGACTTCCGGGCATTGCCCGATGATAAGTTTGAGGGGGATAACTATATGAACCTAATTTATAGCTACGGCCCCCAAATTAATCCCAAAACCTCAGTAGTGGAAGTCAAGCTAGATGGCATTGCCCTAATCGGCAAAAAGCTAACGTCCATCGATGGTGGAACTAGAGAGTCCCTGAGGGTTGCCCTGCCTAGTGACAACATTACCCCCTATTCTAAAATCCAGGTGGATTTTCGTCTTGATGCTCGGGAACGGCGCTCCTGTAGCAAAGTAACTGACCAACAGCTTTGGGGTACGTTGCACAGTGATACAAATTTTGAACTCCAGCGCACCAGTGTTGCCAAAGTCCCAGATTTGGGGTTGCTGAAAACGGGTTTTCCCTTTGCTGCTCCTCAGGATTTATCCAATACCGTTATTGTGCTACCAAAAGACCCCTCAATCAGTGTACTGATGACATTACTACAGTTCACTAACAGACTGGGACGGTTAAGCAAAGCGGAATCAATCCAGCTATCAGTTTATACTAAAGATTCTTTACCCACTGAGGAACGCAGTGACCATCATTTGGTAGGAATTGGCCCTCAAGATAAATTTCCGTTTCCTGAAATTTTCTCTTCTGGTGGTTTTGAATTAAAAGATTTTTTGACAAGGCAGCGGAGTGATAGTCAAATTCAAACCTGGTCTGATCATGATGGGGTGATCAAAGAAATTATATCGCCATGGAATAAAGAACGGGTGCTGCTTGCTCTAAGTGCTCAAACTGATAAAGGCTTAGAAAAAGTCCAAGACTTATTAAATCAAGACCCACTATTCTCTCAAATCAAGGGAGACACGGTACTGATTAGTGCTAACTCGGAAAATCCCAATATTTATCAACAAAATTCTTATAATATGGAGTTTTTCAAGCCAAAGCGCCAGCGTCAAATGGAAAAACCTGAGTTGACTCAGCAAATTTTTAACTTCATAATAAGAAGTTGGTTGTTGTTAGCTCCAGCTATTGTAGCTGCAACCTTGCTTAGTTACGGTGTTATTCAGTTTTATCTCCAAAAAATGGCTAGGGATAGAAATTAATGACGGTTTTTTAAGTCAAAATGCCAAATTAAAAATTCAAAATGACTAAATTTATAATTTGGAATTGTTTCCAATTACTACAATAAAATGAATTAGTTAATGGGGTATTTTTGAATTTTGAATTGATAATTTTGAATTGGAGCGAAGCGATTGACTATTCCATTTTTAAAGATTAGGTCAAAACCGGGTCACAGAGGCTTGGTGACCACACCCCAACAGCGACAGCGACTAACAGTCTGGGTAGTGGAAGACTTACCCTATATATTTGACCAGATTTTACAGTGGCTAAGTCGCCGTCAATTGCTGTTGCTAATTGGATCTTTACTATTGCTATTCATTCCTCTAATTACTGCTCGCCCACCAATTTGGCAACAAGGGTTGCTTGCTGTAATTTTGTTCCTGATGGGACGGGTGATTATTCAGATGGAGGAAGATAAACCGAATCGTAAAACCAGTGAATATCTCCACTTATTGTTAGTTTTACTTAGCGCTTTCACTACCCTACGCTATTTTTATTACCGCACTCGATATACGCTGAATTTTGAAGGGTGGCTGAATATAGTTTTTTGCTTGCTGTTGTATGGAGCAGAATTTTATGCGATCGCTACCTTATTTTTGGCTTACTTTCAAACCTTAAAAATCAAAGAACGTAAAGCAGTTAGTTTAGAAAATATTCCCCAAGAGGAGTGGTTTAGGGTTGATATTTACATTCCTACCTATAACGAAGATCTCGAAATTGTCCGCAAAACCACCTTAGCGGCTGTAGCCATTGACTATCCGACTGATAAAAAATCAGTTTATGTCCTTGATGATGGCAGAAAGTATCCAGAGCGTAGGGAAAAGTTGCGCCAAATGTGTGAGGATCTAGGCTCCGAACTCCTGACTCGGGATAATAATCATCATGCTAAAGCTGGCAATATCAACACAGCTTTTCATAAAACCAAAGGGGATTTAGTGCTTATTCTTGATTGTGACCACATTCCCGCTAAAAACTTGTTGAAGGAAACTGTTGGCTTCTTTTTTAACCCTAAGGTTTCCTTTGTCCAAACACCCCACTGGTTCTATAACCCAGACCCCTTTGAGCGTAATCTGCTCACAGAAGGCAGAATACCTGTGGGTAATGAACTGTTTTATAAGGTGCTGCAAAAGGGCAATGATTTCTGGAATGCGGCGTTCTTTTGTGGGTCTGCGGCGGTGATTCGCAAAACCCACGTCATGGAAATCGGAGGTATTGCCACCGAAACAGTTACCGAAGACTGCCATACTGCCTTCCGTCTGCACTCAAAGGGTTACGAGTCGGTCTACTACGACAAGATTATGGTGGCAGGTTTAGCGCCAGAAAAATTTTCGGCCTATATCGGTCAACAGGTACGTTGGGCTAGGGGAATGGCTCAGATTCTGCGCCTGGAAAATCCCTTGTTCAACCGGAAGGTGAGGTTGAGCCTGCCCCAACGGTTGTGCTACATGAGTGCCACAGCCCACTTTTTCTTCGGCTTCCCGCGATTGATGTATGCGATCGCACCCACTCTATTCTTATTATTTGGCATCAATTCGGTTAAGGGTCTCGGTTTTGAAACCTTGTGCTATGCTCTGCCTCACGTTATTTTATCGATGCAGACCAACCACATTCCCTACAAGCACGTCCGTTTCTCCTTCTGGAACGAGATTTTTGAATTTGCCCTGTCATTCCAGGCGGGAATGGTTACCCTCTTAGCTCTGATTAATCCTAAGTTAGGGTCTTTCAATGTTACCGATAAAGGGATGAATGTTACCAAGCGCAGCTTTGATTTTGATTCGGTCAAGTACCTAGTGTTAGTGGCTGCACTGGCTACTGCTGCCTTGTTTACTGTACCTCTGTGGCTATGGTTAAGACCGGAGGATAGCCAAGCGGTGATTGTTAATGTTCTTTGGTCTATCTTTAACCTAATCCTTCTGATGGCTGCTTGTCTAGTTGCTTTCGAGCAACCCCAACTCCGTCGTGCTCACCGGATGCCAAGGAAGTTAACGGCTGTGATTCATACTCCACAGCAGA
>NZ_JAAHGN010000067.1:0-13983 GCF_010672485.1 Moorena sp. SIO2C4
TCCAACACCACCACCTGCACCGTTGATCAATACTTTTTGTCCGGGCTGGATCTGTCCTTGATCAACCAAACCTTGTACTGCTAGCATTGCGGCATGGGGAAGTGCTGTGGCTTCAACAAATGTCATGGGGTCAGGCTTCAAGGCTAAAGCCGTTTCAGGCACACAGACATACTCGGCAAATCCACCAAACCCACATTCAGAAATATCTCCATAGACCGCATCACCAGGTTTAAACTGCGTGACATTGGGGGCGATCGCTTCAACTCGTCCGGCGATTTCAGCACCAGGAATTGGGATGTTTGGCTTAAACAGACCACAGAGCAAACGGATATAAAATGGTGTGCCTCGCATCAGGCACCAGTCCCAGTCATTGATCGCTGTGGCCTGAATTTTGACTAAGACTTCACCCTCCTTCGGCTTTGGTTTTTCTACCTCTTGAAGCTCAAGCACATCTGATGAACCATATTTTGTTAAAACAATTGCTTTCATGAATTTCTATGTCTTTGATAGTGGTGTATTCCATTGCTGATGTGGACCGGCTTACCCTCCAAATTCTGTCACCATAGTTTCCAAAAAATGCTTTACCTGTTGGGGCGATCGCAAATGGTAAACCTGCTTTGTTGCTTTAGCCGCTTCCACATAAGTGCGGTACTTGGGCGTTAGCTTTTTATGACACAGCCAGACCGTGTTATAGGAATTCAGTGTGCCTTTTACGAGGGGACTATTTTCAGGCCAGCCTTCCGGTGGCACCCAAACACTTTTAACAAATCGCTTGGTGACCCACCAGTAATGTCGCAGCACAGCCATATCGAGATAGACCAGGGTATCGGCTACATCTAGCCGTTGCCAAACCGTATCGAGTGAGCCAAATCCATCAACGATCCATTGCTCCTGTTGCAAGAGGTGATCATGGGCGGCTGTGAACTCGGCATGGGGCACCTGATCACCGCCCGGTCTATATTGCATGAGATCGAGGGGTACCAGGGGTAATCCAGTTATTTCCGCTAAACGTTTGCTGAGGGTCGATTTGCCAGCGCCAGCATTGCCAAATACTGCAACTCTCTTCATAGTTAGGGAGTAGGGAGTAGGTTTTTTACATTTGGGTCAGGAATCGGGAATCGGGAATCGGGAATCGGGAATCGGGAATCGGGAGTTGGAAGTCGTCAGAAGCGGGAAATGGGAAAAATTATCCCGGAAATGATTGTGTATTTTTATACATATGGGTAGAAGTTTATATTATATGAAAGTACCTACTCGCCCCTTTGTAAAAAACCTACCCTTGTAAGGTAGGGAGCAGGGAGCAGGGAAAAAATCATGTCTACCTCATAGATACGAGAAACGCTATAGATGTAAGACAATTCCTAAACTCCGAAACTTAATCATAGCTTACTTCGGATTTCTGACTTCTGACTTGCGGACTTGCGCGTAGCGCTATATCTTGCACCAGTACAAAAAAACTTAATAACGGCAGTGATAACAATCAATTTTAGTACTGAAATAGTCAAAGATTATCACTACTCCCGATTCCCGATTCCCGATTCCCGATTCCCGATTCCCGATTCCCGATTCCCGATTCCCGATTCCCGATTCCCTTTAATTGTTGCTCCAATTCTATCACTTTCCCCTGAATATCTAGACTCCGGTAGAGTTCTAAACTTTCCGTAAAAAATTGGTAAGCCCTTGCTTTAGTATTCCCTTGATTACCCTCAACACGACGCAAGTAAATTTCCCCTAATAGCTGGCGAGCAGAGGCTTCTAGTTTCCGACGGTTGTAGTCTAGGAATATTTGTAGAGATTCCATGGCTAATGCTTCCGCTCGGTCAAGGTTTTCTAAGACATTTACCTCTAGGTAAGCCCGGGAGATATCTAGAATTTCTTCCGCCCTATCGACAATTTCTCCAAGTTCTGAAAGTAACCTTAAGCCCATGGTGTAGTTGGTTTCAAATTGCTCTATCTGTTCCGGTAAAGTAGGATGGTTGGAGGGTAATCGGCGCAAGTGTTCTGAATAGAGTAAGCCAAGAGCGGTATAGTTGTAGGCTTGGTTGGCTTTGTAGTCGTTGGCTTTACTAATTTCGATGGCTTGACCAATACTTTGCTCCCCTTGGCTGAGTAAGTGGAGGGCTTGGGTTGTGTCTGGAGTATTTGTGGCTAGGAGCCGTTGGCTGTTACCAATTTTTCGATACCGATTAGCAATCTTTTCATTTTGACCCAGTTGTTGATGGAGATTTAGGCTTTGCTGGTAATAGTCAATGGCTTTGGTGTAATCACCTAATTCTCGATAACAATCAGCTAGCCAACGCCACTGATTGGCAACATTCTTCTGTAAATCTAACTGGTCATAGAGTTCACGACTTTGTTGGTAAGATGCGATCGCATTTTCATACTGACCCCAAGATTCATAGATTCTACCTAGTTGATAGTAGGCTAATGCTATCCTAGGTTGGTCATCAAGCTGCTGACGAATGGCTAAGTCTTTGAGTTCACAATCAACAGCTTGCTGATATTTACCCCAGTTTCGATAACAATCAGCTAAGTGATACCACAGATTGGCTACATCTTTCTTTTTATTCAACTTATCATAGAGTTCAAGGCTTTGTTGGTAATATGCGATCGCATTTTCATACTGACCCCAATCTTTATAGATTCTACCTAGGTGACCGTAGGCTAATGCTATCCTCGGTTGGTCATCAAGCTGCTGACGGATGGCTAAGTCTTTGAGTTGACAATCGACTGCTTGCTGATATTTACCCCAGTCTCCATAACAAATAGCTAGCCAATACCAGGAATCGGCAACATCTTTCTGTTTATCCAACTGGTGATAAAGGTCAAGGCTTTGTTGGTAGTATGCGATCGCTTGATCATACTTACACCAATCTTGATAAATGTAACCTATCTTCCAGTAGGCTAATGCTATATCTGATTGGTGATCAAGGTGCTGACGGATAGCTAACTCTTTAAGTTGACAATCTACAGCTTGCTGATATTTACCCCAGTCTCGATAACAAACAGCTAGGAATAACCACGAATTGGCGACATCTTTTTGTAAATCCAAGTGCTGATAAAGGTCACGGCTTTTTTCGTGGTATCGAATCGCATTTTCATACTGACCCCAAGTTTGATACATGTAACCGAGCTTCCAGTAGGCTAATGCTATCCTAGGTTGGTCATCAAGCTGTTGACAGATGGCTAAGTCTTTGAGTTCACAATCAACAGCTTGCTGATATCTGCCCCAGTCTCGATAACAATCACCTAGCCAATACCACGAATCGGCGACATCCTTTTGTTTATCCAAGTGGTGATATAGTTCACGGCTTTGTTGGTAGTATGCGATCGCATTTTGATACTGACCCCAATCTTGATAGATTCTACCTAGTTGATAGTAGGCTAATGCTATCCTAGGTTGGTCATCAAGCTGCTGACGAATGGCTAAGTCTTTGAGTTCACAATCGACTGCTTGCTGATATTTGCCCCAGTCTCGATAACAATCACCTAGCCAATACCACAGATTGGCTACATTCTTTTGGTTATCCAACTGCTGATAGAGGTCAAGGCTTTGTTGGTGGTATCGAATCCCTTGATCATACTGACCCCAATCTTGATAGATTCTACCTAGTTGATAGTAAGCTAATGCTATTCTAGGTTGGTCATCAAGCTGCTGACGAATGGCTAAGTCTTTGAGTTCACAATCGACTGCTTGCTGATATTTGCCCCAGTCTCGATAACAATCACCTAGCCTATACCACTGATTGGCGACATCTTTCTGTTTATCCAACTGCTGACAGAGTTCACGGCTTTGTTGGTACCATGCGATCGCTTGATCATACTGACCCCAATCTTGATAGATTCTACCGAGCTGATAGTAGGCTAATGCTACATCTGATTGGTGATCAAGCTGTTGACGGATGGCTAAGTCTTTGAGTTGACAATCGACAGCTTGCTGATATTTACCCCAGTCTCGATAACAATCAGCTAGCCAATACCAGGAATCGGCGACATCCTTTTGTAAATCCAACTGGTGATAGAGTTCACGGCTTTGTTCGTGGTATCGAATCGCTTCGTCATACTTACCCCAAGCTTGATAGATTCTAGCTAGTTGATAGTAAGCTAATGCTCTTTCTGGTGTGTCATCAAGCTGTTGACGGATGGCTAAATCTTTGAGTTGACAATCGAGAGCTTGCTGATAATTATCGGATGTTCGATAAGAAATACCCAGCCAAGACCACAAATCGGCTACATTCTTTTGGTTCCCCAATTGCTGATTGATGTCAAGGCTTTCTTGGTAGAATGCGATCGCTTTATCATATTCCTCCTTTTTCCGGTAACAGGTAGCTATTGCCCAAGCAATATAACCTTTGATTGGACTATCTGGGTTTTGATTAATCTCCTCTAAAATCCCAATAGCCTGATTATAGTTATCCGGGCGGAGGTAAGACAGTGCTGTCACAAACTCTATGGCTTGTTGACTTCCATGATCCCGAATCGGATGTTGTCTGGTTGCTTCCAGAGCTGAGGTCATCTCTTCCCCTAGATCTGTCACTAAATCGATCAGATTATTGAATAGCTTAGGCTCTGCTTGGTTAACTAGCTGTTGAACAAATTCATTTACACCACTAACTAAGGTTTCTCCCGCTTGACCACAAGCTACGTATAAACTTGCTAACTTAGTCTTTACCCATCTCTCTTCATTTAGGTTTAAATTATTAGCTGCTTCTTTGAAATACTTAATCACTTCATCCTTCTGATTAAATCTTTCAATCTCCCGTAGCCTGGTCAACAATTCCTTAATAGTTTCATGTTCAAAGTCTTCATCTAATCCCAAGTAAGTCGAGACTAACTGCTGAATCACCCTGGCTCGAATCTTGCTGTTGACATCAACATCAGCTAAAACCTGACCCGCAAACAGTAAATCTTGCAATACCGATGGGGACTCCCGATATGAAACGGTTGAATCTTCCCCTAAAACTGGCCAAACTAAAACCACATCCTTCGATGAGGTTTTTCTAATCTTAATTTCGCCATCGTCAATCCTAGGCTGATACTCGTCTAAGGGTTTAAACAACTTTGGAACTAACTTATTAATCCGTCTGGGATTCTCACTGCCCAAATACCCTAAGGCTAACAAAATTGGTTCATCCCAACGGGCTTCATATCGATGGGAATTAATAATATCGAGAATCTCACTAACATCATTATCTGCAATATACCGAGCGGCAAAATATTCTTCAAAGGTCAGATGCATAAACCCATAACTACCAGGGGCACGTTCCACAAACAAACCGGTTGTTTCCCTGACCCTGCGCAAAAAATCATTAATTTGCCACTGCACACTCTGGGAATCCGGGTCTTCATCATTGAACTTCCCATGGATTTGGGCGAGTTTTTCCCTAACCTCTGGTTCACTGACTAATCCCGAGGGTTTCTGTTCATGCATCCAGTAAGCCAAGGGAGCCAACAGTCCCATCACCTGACTTTCTTTGAGCACTACGGTCTCAACACCAGGCAATTTTTTGCTCAATTGCCAATCTTCGGTCAAGGTTTGGACCGCTAATTCATAGAGTTTTACCCGTTGATTGGGCAAGCGAGAGCCATTGCGGTGAATTAATGCCAAAATCGTTAACAATAAGGGATTCCCGGTCATACGCTTGACTCCCTCACTGGCTGCGATCGCCTCCTTAAGTTCCCGACTTTGATGATCCGCTTCCTGCTGCCAATAGTGCTGACTGGCATCCGGCCTTTGAGCTTTTTCCACCGCTAAACACCATCGGTCCAGAAACCGCTCCACCTGTTCCGGTTCCATCTCAGTAATGGTGAAATGGGAAAACCGTTGGCTTAATTTAACCTCCCGATAGCCAGCAATCCGGCTAGTAATCACAAACTTGTTATCACGGAATTTGGTAACAAACTCTTCAATTTGGTTAACTATCTGTTGGCGTATTTCCTGATTAAACACTTCATCTAAGCCATCCAACAGCACTAGACACATCCCACTATGGAGTTTGTGACATAAATGCTCAAAAATGGTTGTAGTATTATCGGATCTACAAAGTTGACTTGGTTTTGCCCCCCTAGAGTGTGTCTTCAAACTCGGAGATCCCCCTAAATCCCCCTTAAAAAAGGGGGACTTTGAGTATGGCTCCCCCCTTATTAAGGGGGGCTGGGGGGGATCATCATCTTGCGGAAAACTTTGAAAACACGCCCTAACCCCCCAATTTTGGGGGGAAATGCTATCAAAGTCCCCCGCCCCCCTAACCCCCCAATTTTGGGGGGAAATGCTATCAAAGTCCCCCAGAATTGGGGGATTTAGGGGGCTATTGCTAAGTTCGTTATCAGTCTGATTTGTAAATTCACTTTGCCACTGCTGAGAGAATTCCCTAAGAAACTGTTGCAAGCTCAAGTCGGATTGGGTTGCCAAGCGTTCCGCATAATCAGCAATCCGAAAGAACACCGGTAAGCGAGTTTGCCCCAAATTCTCGTTAGCCTCCCCTGCCAATACCGTTTTCTGGTCATCCCGTTGAGCGGTGGCAAAATGGAGCGCTAGATATTTCAGCAGGGTAGTTTTCCCAGCACCAGGGTCTCCCAAAATCACGCTATACTGACTATCCTGTATAGCTTTCGCTAAATCAACCTTTTCCGGAATAGTTTTAGTACTGCTAGAGATATCGATATCCTGGGGTATTGCTTCAAACTCATCAAACCTAATCGAAGGGCTAGATAAATTAGCTTTAGATAAATGCCTAGCATCGGAGCTATCAACCACCAGCTTCTGACGTTCAGCCTTGAGGGAAATATAAACCTGATCCAGAAAAATATCGACTTGGCGCTGCACCTGCATCACGCCACTAAACTTGAGATAAGAATTCTGGGCAATTAACCAATCCAGATAGGGATAAAATAACTGTGCCAGGGGGGGATGGGTTTGAAATTCCACAATCTGCTCCCGCCAATCCCAGAAATCCGGAGCCCGGAGGCGAAACTCATCCAAAAATTGTGGTTTATTGAGCCAAAACATCAATACCATGTCTCGCTCAAACAGGGATTCTCTACCGACATTCAGTCGTTTTAGCTCTTTGATGCGACGAGGTATCTCCAACTGATCAATCCCGAAGGCCATGATCAGAGGACGACTGGGAGCAGGAGTGTTGACAGAGGTCTCTTGATCAACGGGATTGAGACGGTATAGAAAATTAATTAAAGAATCCTGACTGTAGAAAAAGTTGCGAACCTGAAACTCTTCCTCACTAAAGGCTTCTTGATTAACAACAGATGTAAACTGCTGCACCACCGGATGGTTGGGACCACTTTCGGGAGCAATAGCAAAAATAATGGTGGTGCCACTAGATAGTGCTAGAGTCGTGACTAAGCTATCCAGCTCATTATGGTCAGCAGGCGTCAATGGGTCAGGGGCTGTTTCCATGGGTGAATCTTGAGTGAGAGTGGGGAGATGGGGAGATGGGGAGATGGGGAGTGTGGGAGCGAGGATTAGTATTCACAAAAATCGTTAATTTATTGGATTTATGAGGTTGAGAAGAGTACCTCATAATAGATGCAAGAAACCCTATCAATTCTAAATTCTAAATTCTAAATTCCCTATTACCCATTACCATCGCGACTACTCAGAAATTGCCTTTCTGAAAAACCTCATTGCCTCAACTGTAGACGCCATTACTACAGACCTAGTTAACAACTCCATATCTAGGTCTGGTAACACCTCTGAGGTATAAATTCGTTCGTAACCGTCTGCTCTGAGATGATGTAAGGTAAATAGACCATCTTCCCAGAACCAGACTTCAGGTACACCCAACTCCCGATAGCGATTGAGTTTGGAGAGATTACCACTGGTAAAAACTACTTCGATAGATAAGTCTGGAATTTTCTTTGGCTTTCCGATACAATAAGACTCATCCGCTTGTGCTGAGGCTACCCCTGGTTTTTCTTGGGTAAAGCTTCCTGTAGGGGTGAACTCAATTCCCTTTTCTTCAAAGTAGATAGCTAACAGAATCCCGATCAAGCGGCTAAAGGTTTCGTGGTCTTGAGAAACTGCCAAGATTTCTACTTCTCCTCTGTAGTAGAATAACCGTATTCCTGGTGAATCAACAAAGCTCTGTTCCAGTAATTTGAATTGTTGCCAATTCATCCCAGAGTGAATCAGCCGTTGGTCTTTTGGTTTTGAGAGTGTCTGTGTCATTGCTTCCATTCCCGATTACCCATGCCCTTCCCCCCTTTTTAAGCAGGGCTGTTTAATTCTAACAAAACCCAAAGCCTAGACCGTCAGCCGTCCGCTTTTAGCTCACGCTACGTAAGCATTCAGCCGTCAGCAGTCAGCTGTCAGCCATTCCTGTCCCGTGGCCATAGGGCAAGGCTCAAGCTAAGCGAACAGCTTATTTTATTCAAAATTACGGCGTTGCTGAATCAAGGAATGAATGCGCGGACATCTGGTTTTAGTCAAGCCCCCTAAATCCCCCAATTTTGCGGTGCGACCCAAGGGCGATTTACTCGCCCATTGGAAAGCGCACCGGAAGGGACTTTGAAAGTCTTGTTCCCCCCAAAATTGGGGGGCTAGGGCGTGTCTTCAAACTCCGAGTACCCCCGTTTCCCTTAAAAAAGGGGGACTTTGAGTATGGCTCCCCCCTTAATAAGGGGGGCTGGGGGGGATCTAATATCTTGCGGAAAACTTTGAAAACACACCCTAGGGGGGCGAAATCCACTTAACTGCGTAAGTCCTGATTTAATCAGATATAGCGTTTGTATTTGATTTGTGAACATACTCCCAAAGGGCAAGAGGCAACAGGCAACAGGCAACAGGCAAGAGTAACCCACCCGACACCTGACGTCAAATTAAAAAACCTACACCCTACACCCTACACCCTGCTCCGAAGTCCCTGCTCCCTAAAACCCAGAGATTTGTACCTCATCAGTATAATAATTGCTAGATATGATTAATCACAACGATGCTAAAAAATCTGCTCAAAAAAATCTACTAAAACTATTCCGTATACCCCTAAAAGCCACTCTAATTGGGTTTTTCCTTATCAATGGAGGATGCTTGGGAGGATGCTTAGCCCAGACAATTCCACTGACCGAAAATCTGATTAACCTCGATTCCGATCACGGCGAACAGTTACTGATGGCAAGCCAAGCCCGAGAAGACTATTTGCCCCTAAGTATTCAGTTTGTGACTCAGGAAAAGCTTACTTACTGTGGAGTAGCTAGTATGGTTATGGTGCTGAATGCTTTATCAATTCAAGCTCCAAAAGCACCCGAATTTAGGACTAACCGCTTCACCCAGAAGAATGTTTTGAATGCCAAAACTGAGCAAGTGCGCATGGCTGAGGTGATTGCTCGTCGGGGCATGACTTTGGAACAATTAGCAGGATTATTGGAAACTTATCCAGTTAGAGCAGAGGTTTACCATGGTGGTGATTTGACCCTGGATGAGTTTCGCAACATAGTGGTGAAGAATTTGCAAGAAGCGGAAAATTTTGTCTTAGTCAATTACTCACGCAAAGCCATTGCTCAGAAAGGTCCGGGACATATTTCTCCTTTAGCTGCCTACAACCAAGAAGCAGACCGTTTTCTGATCCTAGATGTCTCTCGTTACAAATATCCTCCGGTCTGGGTCAAGGCTGAAGAATTGTGGCAAGCAATGGCGACTAAGGATTCAGAGTCTAAAAAGACACGGGGGTTTGTGCTGGTGAGTCCCCGTTGATTGTCAAATTGATGGCATTTTCATTAATCTATCAATATTGAGGTTTATTTTAAGCTGACAGCTGACAGCTGACAGCTGAAGGCTTACAAATTAATCATTAAAATTAATCGGTTCTCCCATTGATCAATGTTTTGTCTGTGACCAGCAAAGACAAGAAAATAAGTAATGGCAAAAACACAATTGCCCAGCCAAGTCCTAAAGCCCAGGCTGGGTATCCTTCATAGGGAGTCCTAATATCTTTTGAAAACTGGGTTGCTAGCAAAGCGACTAAAGCCATAGGAATCAGGTATTTTATAGAAAAATTCCACCATTTACCAACCGTCCAATCACTAACTTGGTTCATGTATCGTCGCAGCTTTTCTGCACCATACACCCATCCCACTAGGATAGATTGGAAAATAGCTACCAACATCAAGTTATAGTTAGTAACAAAATGATCTACAATATCTAAAATGTATAATCCAGCTCTGGTAGTGTAAATAATTCCAGCAATAAATCCCCCTAGACAAACCCCAATTGAAACCTTAGCAACATTTCCCTGTTGTTGTTTGTCGAGGATAGTCGCATTCAAAGCTTCTACTAGGGAAAAAGCGCTGTCGATGCCTAGGGAAAGCAGCATCACAAAAAACAGCAGACTGAACAGCCAAGGCAAGGGCATTAAGCTTAAAGCTTCCGGAAAAACCACAAACGCTAGACCCGGACCAGAAGCAGCCAGCTCTGCCAAGGGGGTGTTGGTAACTCCTGCCATATATCCCAAAATTCCGAACACCACAAAACCGGCAAATAAGCTGATACCACTGTTGATCAAGGCAGTTAACCAGGTATCTTTAGCAATGTCATCCTCTGAGTTCTTGTAGCTAGCATAAGTCACCATAATTCCAAATCCCAGAGATAAGGTAAAGAAAATTTGTGAGAATGCAGCTGTCCAAACTTCGGGGTCAACTAATGCACTCCAAACCGGAGTAAGATACAGTTTCCAGCCATTGAGGAAACCTGGTAAAGTTACTGCTCGTAATAGCAATACCCCCAGTAAAATAATCGGAAGTGGCACGCTGTAGACAACGACTTTGCCCACACTGGTCGTGCCTTTCCAAACACAGAAATAAATCAAGACCCAGACTACAAGTAGAGACCATAAGATTGGCCAGTTGATACCACCTAATACGTTGACCCCATCACTGATTTGCAGAACACTATCAAAGAAGTAGCTTTTAGCATCACTCGACCACTTGACCCCAAAGGATGCCAGAAAGTAAATCAAGCTCCAGCCCATGACAACTGCATAATAGGAGACAATGATAAAGGCTGACATCAGGGCAAACAGACCGAGACTGCCGAAATTGGGGTGTAATTTCCTAAATGAGCCTATGGCTCCCCGTTGCATTTTTTGTCCTACCGCAAATTCCAGCATCAACAGTGGAACCCCAATTAGGACTAAAGCGATCAGGTAAGGCACTAGAAATGCTCCCCCACCGTATTTCCCAGCTAGGTAGGGAAAGCGCCACACATTCCCTAAGCCAACTGCAGAACCTACTGCTGCGAGGAGAAATACTGTTCTTGAAGCCCAACGTTGACGAGCCATCTACAATTCCCTCTATCTTGATAGTTCATGCTTCATACTTCATCCTTGATACTTCATCTTTTACAATTCATGCTTCATACTTCATACTTCTTTAAATTATTGTCATCGGTTTGCTTATTCCATCACAGGTTTTAGGGAGTAGGGAGTAGGGAGTAGGGAGTAGGGAGTAGGGAATAGAAAAAAAATTATCTGTATCTCATTACTATGAGAAACTTTTATAGCGTTTCTCGCAGTTATAATATAGAGTCTTCTTTGACGTTGATTTCCTATCTTGATGCAGCGGATCGCTATTCCCTGTTCCCTGTTCCCTGTTCCCTGTTCCCTGTTCCCTGTTCCCTAAAACCCAAAAAATTTGTACCTCACCTAATTGAAAAACCATATATTTCACTTCAACGTGCTTGGTAACTTTACGCCCAGTACTATCGCTCTTCCTGCCATAAACAAGGATAAAGCTAACCAAAGAAGATGAACACTTTGAAACTGCCAAGACGCCACAGCCATAGGGACAAATCCCACCACCAAGGCGATTACGGTAGAATTACGTAAGGTCTGTCCTGCAGCTAAGCCCAGAAAATAACCATCCAGCATAAACGCAATGGAACCAAATCCTAACACCAGGAGTAACCAAGGAACATAGAGAGTAATCGATTCGATCACCTCAGTGTGGTTTGTTAACAGCCCAAAGAGTGTCTGGGGAAACAGGATAAACAGGAAAGCAAAGTTAAGTCCCAATAGCAAACTGCTTCCTCCAGCAATTTTCAATAAAGGGACTAACTGCTCTTTTGCTCCCTGACCTTGTAAATTACCCGTCAGAGTTTCCGTAGCAAATGCCAATCCATCAATAAAATAAACAGCCAAGCTGAACACCTCTAGTATCAAAGCATTTTCCGCCAAGATTGTGGTACCAAGAGCTGAGCTCAAATTGGTAAAAATAGACAAGGTAAAAAGAATCGCTAAGCTTCTGATAAAAAGATTACTATTTAGGGTAAAAGTAGCTTTTATATCCAACAAGTTCCAAATTCGTTTGGCTACTGCTCTTAGCTCTTGCCACTTTATTTCTTGGCTAACTAAAACTATGCCCACTAAAACCATCACGTATTGACTAACTGCTACGGATAATCCAGCGCCAGTGCTTTCCCAACCCCACCGAATAATAGTAAAGTAATCGCAAACTATATTAGCGGTGTTACCGATAATGGACAGCAGCAAAACCTTACCACTCATTTCTCTACCGAGAAACCAACCAATCAGTACGAAATTGAGTAATGTTGCAGGAGCTCCCCAAATCCGAGCATTAAAATAAGCAATACCGGAAAATTTGACATCTGGTGTAGCACTTAACAAAGCAAATCCAAGCTCTCTGAGAGGATACTGTAAACTTAAGATAACTACACCTAAAATCAGAGCAATTAAGCCATTACGAAGTCCCACCAGCAACATAGCATCTCGGTCATTTCCTCCGACAGCTTGAGCGGTTATCCCAGTAGTTCCCATCCGTAAAAAAGCCAAACTATTGTAGATTAAGTTAAACAGGATGGTGGCGAGAGCGACTCCAGCTAAGTGGCGGATTTGATCTAAATGACCTAAGAAAGCCACGCTGATTAAACCCGCAAGGGGTATCATGAGAGTAGAAAGAATATTGATGATCGCCAGTTTCCAGAAGCGATAGACCACATTGTCTTGGTTTGAGCAAGTAAAAGTCATCAATTTATCTTAAAATTTCAGGCATGATTTAGTGTAAAATTAAGGATTTTATACCTTTAAAAAAAGGTTAGCTTAGTGGCTTTATCAAGTCGATACTATAGAGGATAATATTTTTATATCCCGAGATTAATATAGATATAATTATCGACTATAATATAAAGAATTACGACGACCATAACCCTAAAGATGAAACTGATGATTTTTTTGATGTTTTTTTTAAAATTACCTATACAAGGATACCATAAAGGAAAAGTAAAGACTAGTTGCCAGAGTAACAGCAAGGCACCTGGACAAGCTAAAATCAATAAGCTGTTAATTCTTAACTACTGACGGCGGAGGCTGAGGATGAGTAAAGTCAAGACGATTCAAAAACTATACGCGGAATGGGTGACATCAGAGAACTTTCAGCCCTACGGTCAAGTCATCTTTGCAAGTGTTGACGGCAAACCCTATGATCAAGATGATGCTCAGTTAAACCTCGAAAATGGGACATCCCGGTTTTATATCATGCGGCTACACCACAAAGGTCGTAAGTTTGATAAAATTACTCGTCATGTCCAATGTACTCAGTGTCTCGGTTCTCTAGAAGGGAAAGACTGGTTCATGGCTGTAGCTCCTCCCAATCAGGATGACCAACCAGTTTTAGAGGATATTGCGGCTTTTCGGATTCCAGGTAACTGCTTTATTAAATTAGAAGTAGGAACTTGGCACGCTGGTCCCTATTTTGACCAGGAATTTATAGATTTCTACAATTTGGAACTTGCTGATACCAATGTCGTCGATCATTTTACCCATGATTTTCTAGACAGCCATCAGTTACAGTTTGAAATTGTTATAGCAAAGGGAGTAGGGAGTAGGGAGTAGGGAGTAGGGAGTAGGGAGTAGGGAATATGGCCTAAAATAATGATCACAATTCCTACACTGATACCTAGAGTGAGTGATAATATAGAAGGGGGAATTACCAGCAATTACTAATACCATAATTATTCAT
>NZ_JAAHGN010000670.1:0-4196 GCF_010672485.1 Moorena sp. SIO2C4
TCTTTTCCCCCACTTCAGCTGATGGCTGACAATTACCGATAATTTGCCAACGCTCCACTGTGGACAGTCGCCAAGCTTCTCCTTGATGGTTAAAGGCGGTCGCTTCCAAACCAATCAGCCGATGAGATTGATCCAAGTGGTCTTTATGAAACCGAATCTGTAACAAAATACTTCGACTTTGGAAGCGTCTACTCCAGCCAGGGAAGTGAAAACCAATGTCAATGGAGTTAGGATCCACCAGTTCTCGGGTTTCCGGGTCATTGGTCCAAGGCTTGAGGTCAGCCTTGGCATCAGGGAATTCAGACTTAAACAAATTCACAACAGCCGCAATTTTGGTGGTGACTTCTAAGCCGATTGCTTGTTCAGCTGCGTTCACGCCTAATCTCCTATGGTTAACTGCTAGTTAGTAACGTAATTTGTATCTTTTTATTACAACCTAAGATAAATCTACCCAATTATTTATAAAAATTTATACTTTTAGTGTAAAATTTAGTAATTTGATCAAAAGAAGAACCAAGTGTTCCAGGGTAAGCGCAAGAAAAATGAACTCATAATATGCTAGGGGAACCGATGTCAGAATAAAGGTTTCCAATGGTTCTTGGCTTCGATTCCCCCGGGTTACTCAACTCGAACAAGTCGGCAATCCTTGCCACTGCTGCCTGCTACTGATTGTCAACAAGTTCAGCAGGCACTGATTGATCCACGAGGGAAAAAAGGGGCTAGATATGTAGTGATGAAATAGTGATGAAAAAACTAATTAATTTCAGCTTGACCCTAATTTTAGCCTTGGCTATCAGTCTTCTAGGAATAGGAGAAGCATTGGCTACAGAGCTAAAGGTTGCACTGTATCCATACGTTCCTCGGCTTGAGCAATTCCAAACAGCAATACAAGCTGAATGGGATTTGGTTGAACCAAACGTTCCCTTGAATTTCGTTCCTTCGGAGGATTGGGATGGGGGTTACTCGAATAATCCTCCTGAAGATGCAGATGTTTATGTATTCGATGCCATGTTTTTCGACTACTTTCGCAGTAAAAACTGGCTCGAACCGATACAGGCTAGTGAAATCGACAACTTGGAGGACTTCGTTGAATACGCAATAGATGGGGTTAAGGTAGGTGGGGAGTATTACGCAATTCCCCAGCTTGGTTGTGCAAATATCTTATTTTATAGACAAGATGATCCAGCGATTGCCAATGCAACGAACCTAGATGAAATTCAGAGTGCTTTGTCTTCATGCACCTATACCAGCGAGATTCCCCCCGATATTCGGGGCATGATGCTTGATATGGCTGGTGGCACGACAAATGCTACTCTTTACCTAGACATTGCCCATAGCTTGACTGGAGAATATCCCTTCCCATTGCCTGAGAATGAATGCCAACTTAACTCCCAGGCGATAGACAACATGCAAGAGTTGCTAGGGATGGCAAGCTATGAGAATGCAACGGATTCTATGGAGCCCAAGCAGCAGCCCTACCAGCAGGCAGAGTGGTTTAGTAATGATTGGGGACGTGCACTCATGGGCTATACAGAAGCGATGTCAAACATGAGTGAAAACACACGGCAAAACATTGGCTTCAAGGTCATGCCGTTATCAGATCAAGATCAATCCTATCCAGAAGTTTTCTATGCTGATGTGATTGGTGTAAATACTACAACTAAAAACAGGGGGACACGTGACTTTGCTGTAAAGCTAGCTAATACGATGGCAGCCTCCACAACGATGATTGCAAGTATTGGAGCAGATGCAAGTCATCCCTATCCCCAGTATCTTATGGCCACTCGTCCCAGCATATTCCAGACTCTTGAGCAATCGTTCCCGCTTTATGGTGATATGTTTGGGCTCATCCAAGGTCAGAATATTATTATGTTCAAGGTGAATGATCAAAGCCGTAGCTGGCTAGGGAAAATGAAAAACACGATTCGTGAGAAGGCTAGGGAGAATTATTCTTGCGGCTGTGATTATCCAGCTATCGAACCTATTCTCAATAACACTTATGCTCCTGAGATTTGTGGAGATACATGTGCCGACCATGGCGCTTTTTGGAACGGTCAGTGGACCAATGCATACCCAGCTGCACAAGAAACATCTGTATGTGGTTGCAACACATGCCCCTTGCCATAAAAGTCTGGCACCTGAGTCCTCACTTGTCTAAATTCCCACTCAGGGGTAAGCTCATATAGCAATCCGAGCTGAAAAGTGAACAGTCACAGTTCTTACTCAAAACTCAGCACTCAGGACTGACGAACTATTTTCAAGGGAAGTATTGTTCACAAGTCGATCAGGATTGCCACACGACAAGCAACAGCGTAAAGGCAAAACAACCGTGTCCATCAGTGAACAATCTATAGAAGTCGGGTCTTGGGAATGGTTCTATCGGGAAGCTAAAGCCGTTGGCGATAGTAAACCAGTGCCAGTAGTACTGCTTCATGGCTTGCCATCCCAGAGTTTTTGCTGGTGTGAGATCATGCCAGATTTAGCTAAAGTAGGGTACGATGCGATCGCACCAGATTGGCTCGGTTCTGGATTATCCGCAAAACCGGATCGGCTTGACTTTCCTTACACACCAGATGCGTTCATTGAAGCCTTAGGCGATTTCCTTAAACAGCTGGAAATCGAAAGGTTTTCCTTAGTTGTCCAAGGCTTTCTCGCCTCAGTGGGACTTCAATATGCCTTGCGTCACTCAGACCAGATTGAGCGTCTAGTGATTCTCAATACACCTGTCTCGTCGGCTGCCAAGTTACCCAGCAAGATGCAGCAATGGGGATGGCCATTCATCGGAGATATGTTAACCCAAGACCCCCTGTTAGTTGACCGAAGTCTGGAAGGGGGGTCTCGCTATCGCATTGAAGACAAGTATTTAGATCTCTATCGCAAGCCTTTCCTCAAAAGCTCCGATCCTGGACGTTCTCTGGTAGCGACAATCAAGAATATCCAGATGAACAAGTGTATGGCAGAAATTGAATCAGGTTTCCGCAACTGGGACAAACCAACCTTAATTGTTTGGGGACTCAAAGACCCTTGGCTTCCGGTTGACCAAGCTGAGCAATTTGCTAATCAGCTTAAGAATGGGGAATTGGTGAAGCTGGAGGAAGCTGGACATTACCCTCAGGAGCATTGGTCGAAGGAAATTAGTGAAATACTGGTGCCGTTTCTAAGACGCAAAGCTTGAATTTTTCAGTATCCGTGGCAATTAAACGATGTCGCGATCAGCAGCAAATTCTAGGCAAGCTTTAATGTCTGTTTCGGTCAATTCTGGAAAGTCATCGACAATTTCGGCGTGAGACATACCAGCTGCTAGCCAGCCTAAAACGTCATCAACTGTTATGCGCATCTGTCGAATACAAGGTTTACCACCTCGCTTATCCGCTTCGGTGGTAATAATATTGCGATCGCTCATTGGAGTTTTAGGGAGTAGGGAGTAGGGAGTAGGGAGTAGGGAGTAGGGAGTAGGGAAGAGTAGAAAAGAGAGCCAAAGATTTTTTAGTACTATAAATCACATTTTGTTTTATGATAGCTTGGTAGAATATCTTGTGATCAGGGTTGGCGAATTTATTTCATCATTACTTAGCTTAAGCCTTAGTCAATATTTCCATCAGTAACGATTGCTGAACTAGTAATATAGTCTTATTTGACTTGATTTTAATTAAAACTAAAAATCCGTCATGATCGAGAAATTAATAATTGTTATCCCAATTATTAGCTTTTACCATGATACCAATCAATTTGATATTCTCAACTTCAAACCAATTCTAATTTTTGTATAAACTTGTTAATCTGACATTTATACAGCTCAGATACAAGCTTGAGAAAGGCAAACAGCAGTCAGTAGCTTCTACCTGAGCAGCTCGTGAATTAATTAGTATGTCGCCAACCAAGATCTTGCTGAAAGTAGTGCTTGGGTTGGTAAGCTTTGATGCAATCAGTGGTCAAGGTGCCCTATTGGGTATTAAACTTTTCGTTTGATGTGACCAATATTGGGTTATAGTACTTGACCAAAAATTTTGGGTTTAAAGCCCCGTTATTATAGGACGGCTTTTAAGTAAAGTGTGATAGAATAAACATGTAGCCTAGTACAGGCAGGAAAAGTCGGTACTGCCAATTTAAAACAACGACGTAAAGCGATACTAGTACACGAGGAGCGCGCATACATCGCCAAAACGCATGGATCTTAACAGATACCGAAACCCCAG
>NZ_JAAHGN010000671.1:0-4190 GCF_010672485.1 Moorena sp. SIO2C4
TAGTTAATTGCAGGCTCTGAGCCAGATGTCGGTTCACCCCAAGATATCGACCATCAGCACTAATCGAAGACACCGCTCCCGGTACAGCATCCAAAACTGCCTCTAGTTGCTCTTTTGCTTGTCGCAGCTGATGATTAGCTTCGGACAATTCTGTTGTCTGTTTTTGAAATTGGTATTCCAATTGCTGATCACCCAGAAGCCATTTCTCCTGAACCTGCTTACGGTTGGTGATTTCCGGTTGTAATTGCTGATTGACCTGAGTTAACTGAGCAGTTTGTTGTTCCACTACTTGCCCAAGTCCTTTGATAATCCTACACATCTGTGTAGAGTCAAGGGTGGTGAGCAAGTTAGGCTGGTTAATAATGCCTAGCAACTCCCCTAGATCGCCAGTTTCCAACACTTGTGCTAGCTGCTGCTGTTCCATCTGTTAATATAGTTTGAATATTACTTAATAAGTACTCACCGAACAAGTACTATGGAACGCTGTTAGATGATCACAACATCTCCAACGGAAACACTATCTCCAACGGAAACACTAACCTGACCCAATCCGATAGACTTCCTCGACCAATGTTGCTAAACGCTGCATGGCAATTTCAATTTCTTCTTCAGTAGCGGTAAGGCTGATGCGAATGCACTGTTGCTGGTGAGACCAGTCTTCTCGTAAGCCGGGGAAAAATGTACTCCCAGGCACAACAATCACACCCACCTGCTTCAAATTTTGGTACAGTTCCCAGTCGGTAATTGGCAAATCCTGTAACCACAACCAAGCAAAGATAGCTCCTTCACCCCGATGCAAGAACCAAGGCAAGTCTTTGGGCATAGATTTGTCTAATGTAAGTTCAAGGGTCACAAACTTTTTCTGGTAGTGGGGGCGAATCACATTAGTGGCAATCTCGGGGAGTGCTCCAGATGCGATCGCTTTTGCGGCAATAGCTTGTCCATAGCGGGACGAATGAATACAAAGATTGGTCTGGAAGGATTCCAAAATGCTAATTAGCTTGGGATTTCCAATGGCTACACCAACCCGTTCCCCTGGTAGTCCAGCTTTTGATAAACTCAGACAGTGGATGATATTGTCTCGAAAGACTGGTGTCATTTCGGTAAAGTTCAGTGCTGGAAACGGTGGAGCATAAGCTGCGTCAATCAACACTGGCACATTGAATGGTGTAGCTATTTCGGCAATTTTGATTACTTCTTCATCGGTGATAACATTGCCAGTGGGATTACAGGGACGGGAAACAATTACACAGCCAGTCTCTTGGCTAATCTTTAATTGGCTGAAATCAGGGCGATACTTAAAGCGGTGTTGCTCGTGATTAATTTCCAGAGTAGGTTTGTATGCATATACTGCTTCTGGAGTCAAGCTTACTCCTCCATAGCCAGTGTATTCTGGAGAAAGGGGCAAGACAACTTGTTTGAGTTGGCCGCTGCTGGTGTAGCCACCAAAAACGTTAGCGGCGTAGAAGTAAATGGATTGAGAACCGGGAGTAATCAGGATATGGCGATCGCTTAGGGAAAGACCGTAGCGTTGATTGAAATCCTTTGCGATCGCATCGATCAGAGGCTGGTATCCTTGAGATGACCCATAGCGGCAAATCACCTCACCGTAGTCTGAGCTAGCCAACAGTTGTGCCGTACAATCGCGCCAAAGTTGCTCGACTTCTGGCAAAATCACTGGATTCCCTGCACTGAGATTAATCCAATCTTGTCCCTGACCAGCTCGTAGGGTTTCGATAATATCTTTCATAATCGCTCGGACACCAGTCAGTTTGGACATCTGAGTCCCAATTTGAGTCAGGGTAGGATCCATGGATAGTGATCACCTTTTGGCTTTGAGGATACTTGATCAAGCTTCTCCAATCGAAAATCATACCAAAATGCCGATTCTCGAACCAAACAAATATGCTCTTGCCCTTCACACCACTAGTCCTCAACTGGGGCTGGTGATCAGTAACTTTGCCAAGGATACCCGCTGCCAAACTTGGGACTTAGGGCGAGAGTTGTCTGCCCAATTGCATCAGCACTTGACTGAATTTCTGAATTCCCAAAGTTGGGAAAACTTAGAATTCATTGCGGTAGCTATTGGACCAGGTAGCTTTACGAGTACCCGTATCGGTATAGTTACTGCTCGTACCCTAGCACAACAGTTAGATATTCCCCTGTTTGGCATTTCTACACTGGCAGCGATCGCCTGGTTAGGGGAAGAGGGGAAAGAGGGGGAAGAGGGAGCTATGTATCAAGACAACTCGGGATCAGCAATCAGCAATCAGCAATCAGCAATTAGCACTCAAAACTTATCACTAAGCACTCAGATTGCTATTCAAATGCCTGCCCAACGGGGTCAGCTGTATACCGCCATCTATCAGCCATCAATAGCTGGTTTGGGGCTGAGGAAGATTTTACCAGATGCTGTCATGACTTCAGATCAATGGAAACAAGTTTTGGATACCTTAGAAACACCATTACGATTGCTAGAGGCTCCGGCCAATTTAGGGAGTTATGCTAGGGGTGTCTTGGAACTTGCTTATCTCGATTGGCAACAGGGAAAGCGCCCCAACTGGTCAGAAGTACTGCCGTTTTATGGACAGCATCCAGTTTAAGAATTAAGAATTAAGAATTAAGAATTAAGAATTAAGAATTAAGAAAATTATATTTTTTTGATAATTTATAATTGAATTTATGGAGTATTTTTGAATTTTTTTTGATAATTTATAATTGGATTGATGAGGTATTTTTTGATTTTGAATTGATAATTTATAATTGGAGCGAAGCGATTGACCAAGCAAGAAGAACGTGCGTACTGGCTAGCATGGTCAGAAGTTCCCGGTATCGGATCAGTATTGCTCCAACGGCTACACCAACAGTTTGGAACTCTGGCAGAGGCTTGGAAAGCGTCAGCTTCAGAGTTAGGAGCAGTTGAGGGGTTCGGGGTGCGGCTGATCGAAAGAGTAGTGAAAATGCGTGGGCAATACTTACCGGAACAGCTACTTGAGCAACACTTGGTCAAAAATCCTTGTTTCTGGACACCAGCGGATGGAGAGTATCCCCGCTTGTTACTAGAAATTCCTAGTCCTCCCCCAAGGCTATACTATAGCGGAGTAGTTGATCTAGCAGAAAATTACGGTAGCAAGCCGATAGTTGGGATTGTGGGTACCCGCAATCCCAGCGAATACGGTAAACGTTGGACTCGTAAAATCAGTGCTACCCTTGCTAAGCATGGTTTTACAGTGGTGTCCGGTATGGCAGTGGGAATTGATACACAAGCCCATCGTGGGTGTCTGGAAGCGGGTGGTAGAACCATAGCAGTGTTGGGAACTGGTCTTGATGTGGTATATCCCTTGAGCAATAGTTATCTTTATAAACAAATTCAAGAACAGGGATTGGTAATCAGCGAGTATCCAGCCAGTACCAAACCCGCACGTTCCAACTTTCCCCAACGCAATCGGATTATTGCTGGTTTAAGCCGTGCAGTTTTAGTGATGGAAGCGCCTAATAAGTCCGGAGCGCTAATTACTGCTAGGCTCGCCAATGAGTTCTGTCGGGATGTCTATGCACTACCAGGTTCCTTAGATAATCCCAATTCTATCGGTTGTTTGGGACTGTTAAATCGGGGTGCCCATGTAATTTTAAGTGAAGGTCACTTGTTGGAAATGCTAGGAGCTATTCCAGAACTTGACCCCCACTCCGCTATAGAACAACCTTTACCCGCTTTACCTGTACCGACCTTAGAGCCAGCATTGGCAAAAGTGTTGGATGCGATCGCATTTGAACCAACCTCATTCGATATCATTGTCCAGCAAGCAGCTTTAGAAGCAGGCTCAGTATCCAGTGCCTTGTTACAGTTGGAACTAATGGGATTAGTGTCTCAGGCTCCAGGGATGCGATATCGAAGATTGATAACTGAATAGTTATTTAATGATTAATACAAATAACACTAATTTACGTTCCTTGGCTTTCAGATGCACGTTAGTATTCAAAATCCTCCCAAGCCAGAAGACATAGCAGCAAACATGAAGCGTCTGGGTGAGTTGGGATTGCAGGTTCAGGTCACCGAGATGGACTTGACACTCCCCGCTTTAAAAAGACGGGGATTCCATGATCTTTGACCGGCCTTAAACCTTCGTGTCCAAATGGCAATATCTAAGCCGAAATCCCGTCAAGACTAAGATTTCAGTTCAGCTCACGAA
>NZ_JAAHGN010000672.1:0-4171 GCF_010672485.1 Moorena sp. SIO2C4
TATCTTCCCGAGTATAGTCCTGATTATAACTTAATTGAATTGGTTTGGCATTCAGCAAAAGAATATATTGCCAATCGAGTTTTCAAATCAATTGAAGAATTAGAATGTTTGTTAAATCATCTTTTAAATGAAGGAGGGTTAATTATAAAATGGGTACGAAAAATAAAAAACAAAGGCAATGCTGTTATCACAGTTTAAATGCGCAACAGCTTATTTTCACTAATTTCTGTGCCATCAGTTAGGATAATTCGAGTATGCAATTCTTCTCCATATCGGATATGAATTGCAGCCCCTGTAGTGGGAATTAGACCAATGGGCAGAGTGCGCTTTCCTAGCAAAGCATTGAGCAAGGTAGATTTCCCATAATTAAACGGACCAAAGACAGCAATCCGAAATGTGGGATTTTCTAGATGGTCGCACAGGGCAATCACATCCTTTCGCAAGGGTGAGTCTTGCTCCAAATCAAGCAGACCGATAGCAGACCTAAGATAATTGACAACAGACTGATAGATTTGCTGATCTTCCATGACAATTGGTGTTCAGTAATTGGTCTTTGGTTATAAGCATTAAGCCGTCAGCCTTCAGCCGTCAGCTGACAGCTGAAGGCTTAGGTTTTTTTAATTATAATTTCAGGGTAGTTTGATATAGGTTTGAAGATGATAGGCGAAAACCCTAGATTAAGTTCGCTGACTATAGACGAAGTAAGCAAGCATACTTGGCCTAACTAACTGTTTCTGAACTTTTCGGTAATTACTTAAGTTTCCTTAGGACTTTCGTGACTTTGTCCCTCCCACAGCAAGGGATGAAGCGTAAGCACTGATGCAGCAACTACCAGCTCCCTTGAAACCCCTGACTTCAAGCACCATTAGAGCTGTTAAGGCATCTCAAAAAAAAATAAGAGAGCCGTTGGTGTGACTCTCTCGATCATCAGGGTGCATCTACTTGATCTCAGTATAGCAAGATAAATGTGGGGTGCAACCCCTCATACCTCAACGGGAGCAAAATGTTAAAAAACTTAATAGTTTGGTGAGGCTTAATGATTGGGATAATAAAGCGTTCGCGCAGCGTCGGGCTTTGCCCGAATCCCATTGATGTAGCAACCACCAGTTGACTTGAAACCCTTGACTTCAAGCACCATTAGAACTGTTAAGCCATCTCAAAAAAAATAGAGAGCCGTTGGTGTGACTCTCTCGATCATCAGGGTGCATCTACTGATCTCAGTATAGCAAGATAAGTGATGGGTGCAACCCCTCACCCCTATAGTCAAGCAAAATGTTACAAAACTTAATAGATAGGAGAGTCTGAATGATTGGGATCAAGCCTACGCACTCATGCAGCAACCACCAGTTGACTTGAAACCCTTGACTTCAAGCACCATTAGAACTGTTAAGCCATCTCAAAAAAAAAATAAGAGAGCCGTTGGTGTGACTCTCTCGATCATCAGGGTGCATCTACTGATCTAAGTATAGCAAGATAAATATGGGGTGCAACCCCTCACCCCTTAAAGCGAGCAAAATGTTACAAAACTTAATAGTGCGCATCGGCTTAATGATTGGGATCAAGCGTTCGCGCAGCGTCGGGCTTTGCCCGAATCCCATTCATGCAGCAACCACCAGTTCCCTTCAAACCTCTCACTTCAAACACGTAAAGAACTGTTAAGCCATCTCAAAAAAAAATAGAGAGCCGTTGGTGTGACTCTCTCGATCATCAGGGTGCATCTACTGATCTAAGTATAGCAAGATAAATGTGGGGTGCAACCCCTCACCCCTTAAAGCGAGCAAAATGTTACAAAACTTAATAGTGTGCTGAGGCTTAATGCTTGGGATGAAGCGTACCCACTCATACAGCAACCAGTACTTGACTTGAAACCCTTGAAACCCTTGACTTCAATCACCATTAGAATGTTTCAGCCATCTCAAAAAAAATAGAGAGCCGTGCTTGTGACTCTCTTGATCATCAGGGTGCATCTACTTGATCTCAGTATAGCAAGATAAATGTGGGGTGCAACCCCTCATCCCTTTAAACCAGCAAAATGTTATAATCCTTAATAATTTTCAGGTAGAATCCCTAGGCCAAAATCATCATGCCACTAGGCGGTAATTCAATCCTGACCGTTGCCCTACCCTGGTCATGTTGAACGATTACGGTTTGATTCTGGGGTGGATGGCGTAATTGAGAGTTACTCCAGTAACTGTTGTAGAGCAGAGTAAGGGTTGAGCCGTGGGGGTGTAGTGAGGCATCAATGGTGACGTATGCACCCCGGTTTTCAGTGCCATGGGTGTTTAAAGCAACCAGAATTTCTTGATTGTAGAGAATCCTTGACCAAGCAATTAATTCTCCAGCATCAGGAATAGCAAAAGGTTTGCCGAGATAGGAGGTTTCTCGGAGGTATTGACGACCCCCACGTAGGGTTTTTCCAATCAGGTCTTGTCGATTTCGGAGGTTTGCGATCGCAGAAATTCTGAGATAGGTGGGATGGTCTGGGTCAAAGAAGTGACAGCCACTGGTTTCAAATGCTCCAAAGCTACCCCCAAACATCGATTCACGAATATAGCGATCGCTATTGGAAATGTTGCCATACTCATTGATTGGTTCAACACTAGGGTCATGGCGGTTTTCCGTGCCATCAAAGGCTTGTTCAGTACCGTAATAGATACAGGGTATACCCAACGTGGTCAGTTGCAACCCTACCGCATGGGCTATTTGCTGGTATTTACTAGGAATAGAGTTATTAGCAGCAAACCGATGCTTGCGATCGCGTCCGACCATATCATGGTCATCTAAGATCGAAACATGATACCGTCCCGTTTCCCGGTGGCTACCAAGGATATTATGCTCCTCAAATTGATTAAAAAACTCCCTTGGTGGTGTTAATCCTTTTACCATCCGTGCTAATCGCTTTGTGGGTTCCCCAATATCAAGCACAGCATCCAAGTTGCGACCAAATACTTCCAGGTAGTTGCGGGACATATGAGCCCCATCCGTTACTTCTCCCAACAGTAGGATGTTTTCCTTACCAATCGATTCCGCATATTCCCGGATAGCACCACAAAAACTACGGGAAACTCGCCAAGGAATATGCTTAACCGTATCAATGCGAAATCCATCGCAGTCACTTAGGGCAATCCAGTATTGATAGACTTTAATAATCCCTGCTAGGACTTCCGGTTTAGCGAGATTAATGTCTTTTAAATCAAAGAAATCCCCTCGGCGAAATTCTAGCTCCGGATGCAGTTTGTCTTCCCAAGGGTCTGCACCCCATTCGTTAATATGACCAGCACGAGTGTACCAATCAATGTTTTGAAAGTCTTGAGGCCATACCCCATCAATTTCTGTAGTGATTTCGGAAATCGCTTTACCAGTGCCAGAACGCCAACTATGAACTGGATAAGGTGGTTCAAAACGGTAGGGAAGGCTAGCTTTAGGATTATCATTCTCGTCTTGGTAGAAAAAGTTATTGCCGCTGTGGTTATAAATGATGTCTAAGATCACATACATTTCCCGCTCATGGGCAGCATCCACTAAATCCCGTAAATCCTGACGGCTGCCAAATCGGGGGTCAACATCTAGGAAATTTTGAATCCCGTAGCCGTGATAGGTGTCTAGTTCAATCCGTTGTCGCCAAACTGGACCAATCCAAAGGGTAGTGACACCTAATTGTTTCAAGTAGTCCAATTTACTTTCGATTCCCTTGAGGGTACCCCCTTGAAACCTTTTTCCCTTGCTCATCCAGTCACCTTTATTTTTGGCTTTAAATTGGTTGGGGTTACTAGGGTCAAATTTTTTCCGCTCTAGTTCTAACCCATCACTGAATCGGTCAGGTAGCAGAAAGTATAGAATCTGGTCTCGCCAAGTAATCGGACTTGGATAAACATTGCCCCTCGGTTGCAGGTTGGCCTCAGCGAGGGTTTGGGGAGAGCATGGTTCAACTGGAGTAGACACGATGGAAACCTTTGGTGAATCAATGTTAGTTTCTTTAACGGTATACACCAGTAGATAATTCAATTCCGCAAAAGACTAGTGGGAGTGGGGAGTCGGGAGTGGGGAATCGGGAGTCGGGAGTGGGGAGTGGGGAGTGGGGAGTGGGGAATCGGGAATCGGGAATCGGAAATCGGGAATCGGGAATCGGGAGTCGGGAGTGGTGAATCGGGAGTAGGAATAACAAAATTGA
>NZ_JAAHGN010000673.1:0-4171 GCF_010672485.1 Moorena sp. SIO2C4
TCACCTAATAGCTATGAGAAACGCTATCAAAGAACTTTTATAGCAACCGAAGTATAGTTTAGGACAGAGTATTTTGGTTGAAAGGGAGCAGGGAGTAGGGACTAAGGCCGTAGGCCACGCGGGGCGCGTTCGGAGCAGAAATATGTCTTAAGCTTTACTTCGACTGCTATATAGTGTCACAAACCTGAAATCTGCTGCGTCAATGTCAATAAGCCCCCTACATTCTCAATAATCTCGGAATTATTGAGAATGTGATTTGAGAAATCTGAAAAATCCTAATGGCAATTCGGCTTCGCCGACGCGGGGCGCGTTCGCAACGGTTTATTCTTTCTTGCTCAAAATACTAGGTGCGCGCCTCCAAGGCCGTGAGGGATTGCTCACGGCCTTGGGTCGCACCTAAATTTTTTCCAATTTGAAGAAAAATTGCTTTAATTAGATTTTTTTAAGTTACAATCTATACCAAATTGAGATGAGCTTACCACCCTGGGTACCTACCAGACTCCCACAACTGGAGTTATGTCAGCTAGAGTCTGCAGACCTGAGGGGGTGACAACAAGGCTAAAAACTAGACAGGGTGTAGGGTGCAAGGGTGTGGGGTGTGGGGAAAATAGAAGCGATGCAGCGCGGTCTTGGGGGTTTCCCCCATGAGCGACTGCATCAAGACAGGGAATTTGGAGTAACCCCAGCAATTTCCTTGGCCTTTAGGCCACGCTGCGCGAACGGTCTGAAACCTGATTCAACCGTCTCTTCTTGATGCAAAGCGCGAGTGGGGGAAACCACGCCAGTTGCTCATGGGGGGAACCCCCTTTGGCCTCACTGGCTCCCCTGTTCCGAAGCTGCATCGCTACCAAACTGGCCAGCTCCTGATGTTTCCCTACACCCAAAACCCCACACCCCACACCCAGTAAGATTTTTAACGCTGTTTGTCACCCCGTCAGCATTAGCAGTCACCATAGCTCAGCTTTAAAAGTCAACAATTAGAAATAGGCAAGGGAATCCTCATGAATCAACTACAGCAGTCGGAAATAATTTCTGAAACCCTGACCTTCGCAGAATCAGGTGTTCAGCCCTTTGAATTTTACAAATCCGATCGGATTGTTGTAGAGCAGGTATTTTCAAATCTCCCTTCCCTAAAAAAGGTAGCTATTAGCAGGCTTGAAAAATTAACCGAAGGTAAAAATAACCAAAATTTTAAAGTTTATACAGATAGTGGAGTTTTTGTTATCAAAGTTTGTCATACATCAGAAGTGCAGCAAATTAACAGACAAGTAGAATATGCAATTATCAAAAAAGCATATCGTGCAGATCTTGGAGTGAAGCCGATCGCATTTGACCCCAAAAACCACTCAATAATTACTGAATTTATTGATGCGCCAGTCTGGACTTTTCAAGAAATCAGAACTGCAGCAGCACTGAAGAGTTTTGGGGAATCTATCCGTAAAATTCATGAACTTTCCCCGATTAGTCATACCTATCATATTCAAGATTTACTTGATAGATACTGGCATTCATTAAAAAAATATAATGCTAATGATACAATAAAAATTAAAGATTTTTTTGAAACAATACGAAATAAATTAGATGTGTACCATCAATCGAGTGACATCAAGTTTTGCCATAACGATCTTCACTACGGAAATTTTTTGAAAGGTCAAAAAACTATATTTATGGACTGGGAAATGGCGGGAATGAATGATCTTTATTCTGATCTTGCTGCATTTATCCATTTCCACCATCTCGATAACCAGCAAACTGAGCTGTTTCTTCAAGCATACTCAAAAATATCTCTGAATAGAGATAAACTCGCCATTCACCAAGATGCCATCCTGCTCAGGGAATTACTATGGGTTCTCACCAAATTGCAAGAAGGCTATACTGACCATTATTATGCTGATTATCGGCAAAGATGTTTAAAAGCTGTTATGAATAAGCAGGCAAAGCTTTTATAAAAAGACCATGGCAAAAGTTGTGATGATTTCAGGTGCTAATCGCGGCATAGGCAAAGCAATTGGACTCAAACTCTATGAATATGGCTTTTTTCTCAGCCTTGGCGTCAGAGACTTAGATCGGGTAACCAAAGATATTCTAGAACTGCCAAAGGATAAGGTGTTATTGGTTTCTTATAATTCAGCTGATCCAAATACAGAACATGAATGGATTAAAAAAACACTCGATGTCTTTCATAGGATAGATGGCCTAATTAATAATGCTGGCATTTTTCATTCCGTGGATATTGAAGATGATAATGAGGAACTACTCGATAAAATGCTGGATGTAAATACAAAAGCACCGATACGTCTTACACGTTTGGTTTATTAAACTAAGTCAGTGAGTCACCCCACTGACTCGTCTCCAGAACCGTACGTGTAAGTTTACCTTCATACGGCTCCTCATCATAGGAACCCTTGTCATTGGTACCTCTAGAACGGATTTTTATCTAATTCTGAGGAATTGATTTTTGTTCCGTGTTTTTTGTCGTGACAATGTAGGTGTAGTAATTCTAGATTTTTATCTAGGTCACTTCCACCTAGAGCGCGTGGTACTATATGGTGTTTTTCCAATAAATCTCCATCCCGGAAAGTGAGACCACAATGAGCGCATTTCCCTTTTTGCCGTTTCAAAAGTCTTCCCTTTTGACTGGTCCTTTCAGGATGTTTGCTCATTCTGTTATTCCAGTAAATTAGGTCTCCATCATAGGGGCTTCTGGCTTCTTTGACTTTTTTATGCCTGATGATTCCTGTTTTGGCATGTTTTGGGAGGTAATTCTCCTTATTTGTCATGAATATCCAGTTATCCTCACCAATGGTTCCCCAATATTTGCTGGTTACCCAGGCTTTTGATTTATTGTGATGCCTCCTATAACCCCATCTTTGGAGTTTGTTCCAGAGCATGCTATCGAGTTTGCTATAAACCTCTTTACTACATACTGAGCTGTAGTAATTACACCATCCACGTATAATGGGTTTTAGGTGTCTTATTAAAGCATCCTGAGGGGCAGCCTTGTGTTGGTCTATGACCTTGGAAAGCTGTTTATGATGTTCTAGGACTTTTTCCTTGGATGGTTTGATGATGGTTTTAAAACCTTGTTTTGATTGGTGTTTACCTACTTGGTAGTGACGAATGTTGAATCCTAGGAAATCAAATCCGTGGTATGTGTGGGTAATCCTTGTTTTACTTGGTTTTAATTCCAAACTCATGTCTTTCAGCCATTTATTGATGACTTCTTGACATTCTTCTACCACGTAATGGTCTTTGTGCATTATGACAAAGTCATCTGCGTATCGAATCAAGTTTAGTGCCTTTTTGTTGTCTCTTTTACTTCCCTTTAAGGATTCGGCAAATTGTTTGATTCTTTTTTCCATTCCGTGGAGGGCTATGTTCGCTAAAAGTGGTGATATTACACCCCCTTGCGGAGTTCCCTCATTTGTAAATGAGAATGTTCCCTTATCCATCACACCGGCTTTTAACCAGGACTTTATTAATCCTCTCATGGATGGGTAAGTATTTAATTTTTCTAGAAGTGCATCATGGTTGATTTTTTCAAAGCATTTGGCTATATCAGCATCTAATACCCATTTGGGCATTCTATTGATACTGTTGAATATTGCTTCGATGGCATCGTGACATGAGCGCCCTGGTCTGAACCCATAAGAATTAGGTTCAAATTTGGCTTCCCATTCAGGTTCTAGTGCCTGTTTAGCAAGTGCCTGTAATGCACGGTCATACATGGTCGGTATTCCTAATGGGCGTTTTTCCGTCCGTCCAGGTTTAGGTATCCAAACCCTTCTGGTTGGTTGTGCCTTTTTGGAGACCTTTAGGTTGGCTACTAAGATGAGGCGTTGCTTATTGGTTAAAGCTTTGACCCCATCTATTCCGGCAGTCTTTTTACCTTTGTTCTCCTGTGTTACCCGACGCACCGCAATCATTTTGGCAGTCCAGGACTTCATCAAAGTTTTTTGTAGTTTTCTTACCACGCGGACGTCACCACGTTGTGAGGCTCGGTATATCCGTTTTTGTAACTTAAATAAGGTTATTTCTAGCTTTCGCCAATTGACCTTATTCCATTCCGACTGTGGGGCGAACCCCCGAGTTTTAGACTTATTCATTACTACTTACAGCTATATCTTTTCCTATAACGTGAGTCCGTCAGCATATCCTAGATATTACTCCA
>NZ_JAAHGN010000674.1:0-4167 GCF_010672485.1 Moorena sp. SIO2C4
TATTATGTGCCGCATTAATTAGGGCAGTATCGCTAAAAACTATGCCTCGCTGATCCTCATCAAAACGCTGTGCTGGATAGTGGTCTACTGCTACCCCTGGGTCATAAATCAGCTTCCAACCCGCTTTTCTTAGGGCTAGACTAAAGGCCAGATCATTATGGACTTGAGCTCCTTTCCCTCGTAAACGCTGATCAAAGCGCAAACCCGATATAGCAGTCCGTCGATAGCTCATGTTAGCTCCTTTCAGGATATCCACCTCCCGAGGTAAACCTACCCCGAGGTGGTGATTACCAATCACCCGTCCATACCATTGCACTCGACCCACTCGTTCTCTAGCGCCATTTTCCAGGTAGTTACCCAGATGTACCCAATCCCGTCCACCAACACCCCCGATCCGGTGATCGGACAGGAAGTGAGTTTCAATATAAGCTAACCAATTGCCACGGGGAGCAGCATCATCATCGGTAATGGCAATAATATCTCCCTGTGCTGCATCAAGACCTGCGTTGAGAGCGGCCACTTGCCCGGGAATACTTAATTTCACAGGACGCATGGGTAAAACCTCAGGGTTGAATGCTTCAAGAAACCCCCAAGTTTCAGGATCAGTATCCCGTACAATCACCAAGACCTCATCCACTGGTCGAGTTTGCTTCTCCAGGGCCTCTAAACACCGTTCTAGGTCTTTTGGACGGCGATAGGTGGGGACTATAACAGTTATTCTCATTTCTTCTACGGTTGAGTTAGGTTGAAGGTTGGAGGTTGAAGGTTGTTTGTCAGAATGCAGAATGTAGAATGCAGAATGTAGAATGCAGAATGCAGAATGCAGAATGTAGAATTCGGGCATTCTAAATTCTAAATTCTACATTCTAAATTCTAAACAGATTACTATCCTGCTGTTTGAGACCGTAAATAACTCTGTAGAGTACTTAACCAACCTTTCACCATACCTTTCAACCGTAATTCCATAGAAATTGTCCATTCAAAGACAGGACGAAAGCCCAATTTCGATAAGAACATGCGAAATCGCAAAGCTGGTGAATCTCCTAACTCTTTCAATAGAGCAATCAGCTCGGTGCGTTCTACTTCATTGAACAGTGGACGATAACAGTATGCTGTGTGTCTTAAGGCCAGTTTACGACGCTGGTTTTCAATCACCTTTGTATCCCAACCCCGTCGCTTAAAACCAGGCAAGATACTGTCTTCAAAAACCCGAATACATCCTTTTAATTCAATGTTTTTGCGCTTAGGACGTAGATTTTTAGCATCAGTCCAAACGCGATAACAGGCTAAGATCTCATTGGCATAAACGTTGCCATAACCCGCATCTGCCATTCTGACCCACATGTTATAGTCCTGTGCAAAATCGGGACTATCTTCATAAAATCTAACTGCTGGCAACGCTTCAGCCCTAAACATAGCGATATTCGCAGCTACTTTTACGCCAAAAACTGCGGCTAGTAGTGATTCGTCTGCGCTCTGAAACTCGTGCTGTCTTGCAATACGTCGCACAGCTCGATTGTGACTGCGTTCATCAATTTCCTGCACAGCACTATGGGCATAACCCGCCTCTGGATGGTTCTCTAGCAGGGGTAGTAACGTTTCTACATAGTTGGGTAACAGGGCATCATCTGAATCCAAACGAACAATAAATTCAGTGTTTGGCTGTTTCAAAACCCAATTGTTGTTAGCAGCCATACCTAGGTTTTTAGGCTGCCGATAGTACCGTACTTGAGGAAACTGCTGGCATAGTTGTGCCATAACCTCAGGGGTTTCATCAGTGCTAGCGTCGTCTGACACCCAAACTTCCACATTGGTATAGGTTTGACCGCAGGCGCTACCCACTGACTCCCATAAGTACTGGGCTTGATTATAGGTAGGGATGCAAATAGCAACTGGTTTCATGTCCTGCATCAGGAGTAGTTCCTTTATACGAAAGTTATGTTAAAATCAAATAACCGTAATAAATGTTTAATTTTCGTTCGTCAAGAGTGCTATTTTTTTATTCAACAGCAACAAATAGCGATCCGGTTAGTTTCCCAAAAAGCGTCGAGCGGGTTATTTCTTGACTAAAAAATTTTTAACAAATTGTTTCAATAGTCCTGATTTACCAGACAAATACTCTACTATCACCTTTTTATCTTGCCAGAGAATAAAATAATCCCTTAAAGACCACTTATCAACCTTGGTAAATTCCATAGGCTTAAAGACTGAACCATACCAAGTAAGCACCATACCCTTTTTCAAAAACATGAAGGGACTTTGACCTTTAAATTTTAGATTTGACTCTAAATGAGTTGGGTGTCTACCGGTAACATCACCATAAGCATCGGTGATCAGTGCAATGCCTTCTGTTTTTAACATGGAGCGTATATTAGCAATGGCGATCCATGGCTCAGTAAGGTGTTCGAGAACATCGAAAGAAATCACAACATCGTACTGATTATCCAAACAGGCTTCATAGGTAGGAATCAGGTTGATGCCATTGTCTAACAAGCCATAATGTTTAAATCGCTTGGTGACAAAATCATAGGTTTTACTGCCTGGGAAGTCGCAGTACTCAACTTGACAACCATTCATCCCTAAGTACAGAGAGTCATTGCCTGTACCATCACCCAGTAACAAAATTTTTAAATCACCAGTTGTCTTCCCTTTCTGTGAGGCATACTTCTGAATTCTTTCTAGGGTTATTTCTATCAAGTGCTTTCGTCCAGGTCTAGCCCAAAAAACCATTGTTTCAAATATGAAGCCATACCCATTTTTATAAAGAGCCTCCATATTGGAATCATAGTGGTGAGGGGTAACTCCAAAGTTTTGGGCATCTTGACACACATTCCAGCCTATTTGCAGCGCTTCTTGCCAGACTCGATGGTTTACGTCCTCTCTGGGCAGCTCGGTAAAGTTACTAATCTCATCAACAATAGGTTCTAGTTCAGTGGGAATTTTAATTAGTAGGTTAGACATAACTATTGAGAATTGAGAATTGAGAATTGAGAATTGAGAATTTATTAGTCTAATAAGATAGATTACTACTCTCCATTTTCTACCTTAAAAATACTCGGTAGTATCGTTATCCGTTGACCTTAAACCTGCAACCTTCAACCTTCAACCTTCAACCTTCAACCGTCTAACCTTCAACCTTCAACCTGCAACCTTCAACCTTCAATTACAACATTAAATTTAGACTACTTGATCACTTCTTCAAATAAATCCACATAGCTTTGTGCCATCTTTTCCCAACTGTATTGGGCGGCTATCATTGGTGCAGCTTGGCTCATATGTTTCCTTTTTTCAGGATTACTAACCAGAAGGCTTAGCTCCTTTGCCAAAGCCTGGGTATCGTTGGGGTCAGACAAGACCACTCCGCAGGCTGGAGTAACCAATTCAGCTCCCCCGGCTGTGCTGGCGGTAATGACTGGCAAGCCAGAAGCCATTGCTTCTAGGAGCACTAGTGTGCAGGCTTCATAGCGGGATGGAAAAACAAATAAATCTACGGCTCGCATGATCTGTGGGAGGTCACGTCGGTACCCCAGAAAATGTACCCGTTCACTCACATTTAGGCTTGCGGCTAGCTGAGGATAGGGACTACCTTCTGTGATGCCAGCAACAGCTAGGTGTAACTCAGGCACTTGAACTAAGGCGTGCAGAATGGTATCCAAGTTCTTCCGAGGTGTTCGGATATCCCCAGCAAAAAATGCTAAAGGCACTCCCTCAGGAAGACCCAATTGTTTGCGGTCAGCCACACCGGGATAAAATTCTTGTAAGTCAACACCATTGACAATCACCCGAATGGATTCAGGGGGTACACCAATGTCTACTAATTCTTTCTTGACCTTTCCGGAAACAGCGACTACTACTTTTGCCTGACGGAAGGATTTTTTTTCCCAATGGGCATTCAAGGTTGTAACTAGCCGCTGGTAAAGACCATACAAATCCCGACGTAGCCGAGAGGTATGGGCAGGCGATCGCAACCAAGAACTGTGGACAAAATGTACAGCATTCACATCTGAGCCAGCTCTGGTAATGGATCCGTTAACCTTTACTAAGTTCAGCTCACTACGGTGTTGATTTAACCAATTGCCACTCCGCCAGGAAATACCAAACGCAGCAAAACATTTGTATCCACCAAATAGCTCATAACATTTCTTCTTCTCTTGTGTATATACTAGA
>NZ_JAAHGN010000675.1:0-4166 GCF_010672485.1 Moorena sp. SIO2C4
TCCTCGCGCCCGGATAGCATGCCAGATATGACCGAACAGAAACAACACGGCAAAGACAAAGTGGAATGCTGCCAACCAACCGCGAGCAGACACGATGCCATCACTGGCTTCTAAAGTCCCTACTGGACCATAGAACACTTCCGGATAAACGGTGTCATTGACCATGACAAAGTAGGCGGCAAAAATTCCCATGTAGGCGAGCGCCCCTAAGCTATAGGAGAGATAAGCTTCCCCGGAATAAACCAAAACCTCACGTGCCCAGTTAAATGGCTTAGTCAAGATGTGCCAGAAACCACCAGCAATGCAGATCGAACCAATCCAGATGTGACCGCCAACCACATCTTCTAAATTATTCACGGCTGCCATGCCTTCTGAACCGGATGCACCAATTAAGTAGCCAAAAATTTTGACAGGGCTAAGGGTGGGATCGGTAATCACTCGTACATTGCCACCGCCACTCGCCCAGGGGTCAAATAGTCCACCCCAAAACATGGCTTTAGCTACCAAGAGCCAAGCACCAACCCCCAAAAGGATTAGGTGAATCCCGATAATGGTGGTCATCTTGTCGGAGTCTTCCCAGTCATAGCCAAAGAAACCAGCAAAGGTGCTATCTTTGGTTAATTTATCTGGGGTAAGCAGGGAATGGTAAAGTCCTCCAGCTGCCAGCACTGCTGAGGAAATCAAATGCAAGACCCCAACCACAAAATAGGGATAGGTGTCGATAATTTGACCACCAGACCCAACACCCAACCCTAAGGAAGCCAGGTGGGGCAACAAGATTAATCCCTGGTCATACATCGGCACGTCAGGGGTGTAGCGAGATAGTTCAAACAGGGTCATTGCTCCCGCCCACAGGACTATCAAACCAGCATGGGCAATATGAGCGCCTAGCAACTTACCGGATAATTCAATAAAACGAGCATTACCAGCCCACCAGCCTACTTTTGAGATTTGGCCTTGCTTGGGACTATCAGCAATTACTGCTGTCATTGATGTACCTCTTTGAGAATTATTTGCATTTTGATTTGGTCAATAAAATGCCATTATATCGACACTTTATTAGAATTAATTGCATTAAGCTGAATTTAGGTAGTAGCTTCTGAAGCTACTACCTTACCCCGGCCAAAATCAAAGCCAGCTGCTCGCAAAGCATGCCAAATATGACCTTGGAGGAAGAAAAACCCAAGGAAGAAGTGAGCATTAGCTAACCAACTCCGGCAAGAAGGGAAGCTAGAGTTAGGATCGGCAAAGTAGGGGAAAACACCCAGCTTAATTGATAAGGCAGGACCATAGAAAACTTCTGGGTAGACTACGGTGTTAACAGCGCAGAAGTACGCGGCGATAAACCCCATCAGCGCTAAAGCGCCCAAGCTGTAAGAAAGATAGGCTTCTCCAGACCAAATAAAAAGACCGCGCGTCCATTCAGATGGCTGAGTCTTGATGTGCCAAAAGCCACCGCCAATACACAGCAAACCAACCCAAATATGACCACCAACTACATCTTCTAGGTTACTCACTCCAGCAATCCAGTTCTTGCCCACAGTACCAAACAGATAGCCGAAAATCACTGCTGGATTGAGAGTAGGGTTATTAATCACTCGCACATTCTCCACTGCTGGATCGTACAACCCCCCAAAAGCGATCGCTTTAGCCACCAGTAGAAAAGCTCCAAATCCCAGTAGAATCAGGTGAATGCCGATGATAGTGGTCATTTTGTCACCATCTGCCCAGCTATACCCAAAGAAGCCAGACTGTTCTTCCAAAGTTTCCGGACCACGGAGGGCGTGGAAGATACCACCAAAGCCGAGAAATGCTGAAGAGATCAGGTGCAAAACACCAATCACAAAGTAGGGGTAAGTATCGACTATAGCTCCCCCAGCACCAACGCCCCAGCCTTGAGCTGCTAAGTGGGGCAGCAGGATTAAGCCTTGTTCGTACATGGGTTTGGCAGGATTGAAGCAGGATAGTTCAAACAGGGTTATTGCTCCAGCCCAGAAGACGATTAGACCAGCATGGGCAACATGAGCCCCCAATAATTTCCCGGATAACTCCGTCAGGCGAGCGTTACCTGCCCACCAACCATACTCTCCCTCTACTAATCGGGAACTCTCAGCAGTGTTTGCCACTATCTACACCTCCTAGGCTCAGTATTGCAAAATATATTCAATAGCTACTTGGAATAGCTTACACTACTGCTTAAGTGAAATGAAAGCTATTTTTATTAAGAATCATGACAATTCCCAGATTTGGTAAGGCATCAGAGCAATCGTTAGTGAATCAGAACCCTGTCACCACTAGGTTCAAGCCATCTGTTCATCTCTTTAAGCGCCGTGACTTGATTGCTCTAGAACCTGATCAACTATGGGTAGTTCAACAGGGTGTGGTTAAAAGCTTGACCAAAAATTTTGGGTCAATAGCCCCGTCCTTCTAGGACGGGGCTATTGACAGTCTTTTTATTTTGAGTTATAGTTTACGTAGAGTTTTTTCACGTCAAATGATCGTCTTAGAGTTCAAAGTCAAAGGGAATAAAACTCAATATACCGCCATCGACGATGCGATAAGGACGGGTCAATTTGTACGCAATAAGTGTCTCCGATACTGGATGGACAATAAAGGCGTAGGACAAAAAGACCTATATCGCTATAACACATGGCTCAGAGCTGAGTTTTCTTTTGTCAAAGACTTGAACTCCCATGCCTGCCAGGCTTCCGTGGAACGAGCTTATAATTCGATTTCGAGGTTCTATAGTAACTGCAATAAGCAAATTCCTGGAAAGAAAGGTTATCCCAAGTTCAAGAAGTTTTCCAGATCAGTTGAATACAAAACATCTGGCTGGAAGCTTTCCCCTGATGCCAAGTCAATTTCATTTATTGATAAAAAAGGTATAGGAAAACTAAAACTCAAGGGAACTTGGGACTTGTGGCGTTACGACCAAAAGCTGATTAAGCGAGTTAGGCTAGTTCGTCGCGCGGATGGTTATTATGTTCAATTCTGCGTAAAAGTCAATGTAGAAGAACCTTTAGAACCCTCTCATTCCAATATTGGTTTAGATGTGGGATTAAAGGAATTTTACACCGATTCTAGAGGCGGTACAGAACCTAACCCAAGATTTTATCGTAAGGGAGAGAAGCGTTTAAAGTTTTATCAACGCAGAGTTTCTCGCAAAAAGAAAGGCTCTTCCAATCGCAAAAAAGCCATTAATAGACTAGGTAGGACACACCTCAAAATAAGTAGGCAGCGTGAAGAACACGCCAAGAGACTGGCGGGTTGCGTAATCCACTCTAACGATGTGGTCGCTTACGAAGACTTGAGGGTTAAAAACCTAGTTAAAAACCATTGTCTTGCCAAATCTATTAATGATGCAGGTTGGTATCAATTTAGAAAGTGGCTAGAGCATTTTGGGCAAAAGTTTGGCAGGCAAACAGTAGCTGTCAATCCTGCCTATACCAGTCAAAAATGCTCTAATTGTGGCGAAGTTGTCAAAAAATCTTTATCAACCAGAACCCACGTCTGTGAGTGTGGCTGTGAATTAGACCGCGACCACAATGCTGCGATCAATATTCTAAAAAGAGCCTTAGGTACGGTGGGGCACACCGGAACTTGGGTCATAGACCCCAACGCTCATGGAGAATCGACCTCTACTCTTCCTGATTCCGGTCTGGTTGAGCAAGTTGGCTCGTTGAAGTGAGAATCCCCGTTCTTATAGGACGGGGAGTGTCAATAGGGTTAAAGCGCAATGTCTGTCTTTGTCTCAGTCTTACCGCTTATCCGAGGCTATTGTTTGCCATCTGCGACAGACAGAAGAGTTGCTGTCTATCATTAGAACACCAAGAGTCTTGCAATTAAGTCCCGATAAATCGGGATAAAACTGGATTTATCGGTGTAATACAGACATTGACATTTAGCTAGCGCTAGATTATTATTGAAGTGAGTGTAGGAAATAGCAGTTAACGATGCCAAGAAAAGTAGGCGCGGCAAAAAGGATATCGACTCAAATCGTCCCTGTGGTGGGGATAACCAAGTCGGTTGAACTTGAGTTGCAGCAGGTAATGAAAAAACTAGGCATAGTCAGGGCTGAATCTTACAATAAGCTGGGTAGCATTAATCACTGGGGGATTGACTGGAAAAAGGCGGTGCCAGAAGTAAAAAGTTTTAGGACTCCCGAC
>NZ_JAAHGN010000676.1:0-4164 GCF_010672485.1 Moorena sp. SIO2C4
TATTAATCTGATTATTAATCTGATTGTGTGCCTTATTCTTGGGCTGTTTTTTTGGTTGCTTTTTGTGATAGAATTTGTGCATATTACGCTAAAATCTGGGGTAATTAATGATCCTGATGACATGAAGTAGTAAATCCAGGGTAGAGGATTCCCGATCAAATGCTGCTACTTGTTTCTCTAGGGCATCTGGTAGTAAAACACTGTCACTATCGAGAAAGGTTACAAATTCTCCTTGGGCCATCTCAAGACCGCGATCGCACAACGCCCCCCATTTGCGATTGGCCGTTGGCCACGCTACGCGAACGCATCCCCCATCCCATCCCGCTAGATAACCCTCTTTAATAACAATTCCCCCCTTATTAAGGTTCCTACTTCCTGTTCCCCCCTTATTAAGGTTCCTACTTCCTGTTCCCCCCTTATTAAGGGGGGTTAGGGGGGATCCCTGCCTGCTCCCTGTTCCCTGTTCCCTGTTCCCTGTTCCCTGCTCCCTACTCCCTACTCCCTGATTAACCGCTCTATCCACCACAATAATTTCATAGTCGGAATAGTTTTGAGCCACCACACTCTCCAATGCTCGGTTAACTAACGCGCTAGTACTATTAACAACAGGACTTACGCGGTTAAGTTGATTTCGCCCCCCTAGCCCCCCAATTCTGGGGGGAATGATCTCAAAGTCCCCCAAATTTGGGAGATCCAAATTTGGGGGATTTAGGGGGCAAATGCGTAAGTCCTGGACAATAATAATCACACTAACTCGTGGTGAATCCTGATCATGCCAGGGTTTTAGCTGCCAGGTGCTGTCAGCAATCGTTCCTTGTGCTTGCACATTGCCAATGGTTTTATTCTGTTGCGCTTCTTTGCCCATATGGGCCTCATTTTTGCCCCCCATCAGATGAGCGTAGGTATGATTTTGATGCACTGCCATCACCACTTCGCTGGCATCGACTATGGGGTAGCCCCTCATAGCAGCAGTAGTTACCATCCAGGTATCCCAATATCCCCGTCCTACCGCAAACTTAGGGATACTACGAAATAAATATTTAGGAAAGATAAAGTAATCCTTGGCATCATGAGCACCTAAACAACCGGTCTGATAGACCTGTTGACTCAGGGTGTCTTCCCAGGTGGGAGACTGAAATTCTATGGGATTGGACAAGTCAAGATTCCAGCGTCGTCCAATGATTAAAAATGTGTTTAGCTGTTGGCAGACCTGTTCAATGGCTTGGGTAAAATCCTTCAGTAAAATAATATCAGCATTGATGTAAGTGATGATATCGTAAGTTGCTTGCTCCTGGACTTGGGCAAACACACTATCCAGTAGAGGAGTACCATAGCTATTGCACTCGATATCAGGAACATGATTAACTCCTAACTCTTCAGCAATGGAGGCTGTACCAATTTCATCACCAAATAAAATGATTTCTGGCTTAGGTTTGAGCAAAGTCCAGCTGGTAATGGCGTTGTGCTGGATGATACCAATCATACCTATAAAAGGCTTAGGCACCGTGAAAATGCTGATGCCTAGGGTTGGTTGAATCTCTGGCTTGATATACAACAGTTGGGCCATTGTGCTGATTGCTAATCGTTGATATTGATGGTATTGTTATAGAGTTTGTAGATGAGTTGTAAACACACTTCTTGCCGAAAAAGCCATGGATCCAAGAGCCAAAAGGCAAGAGGGTAAAGAGAACCTCAGTTTTATTGTCCAAGAAAAAAAGACCTTAAAGGTTTACATCTCCAATACAAACGCTATTTTAGATAAGAAAATCGAATTGATTAGCTAGAATATTATAGCTATAATATATTAGCTATAAGATAGTCTTGGTGGAATCATTAAGATACCACAATCAATTCGATTAAAAACTGCTAGCTCGAATACAAGTTTTTAACAATCGTTAAATAACAGTATTAAGAAACAGTATTAGAATGCGCTCCCAAATAGAACTAGCTATGGTTGAAACTTCTGTAAGTATTGCAAATCAATTGAGACAGCAAGGACAACAGAGTGAAGCAATTGCAGCATACCAGGAAGCAATTGAGTTACAGCCAGATAATCCAGGAATTTATCACCTTTTGGGACAATCTCAGGCTCAGCAGGGGGATTTAGAAGGTGCAATCGCAAGCTACCAAAAATCAATTGCCCTCAATCCCCAACAGTCGTTTTGGGTCTACAAACATCTCGGGGATGCTCTGAGGGCCCAAGGAAAACTGGATCAGGCGATGGTGGCTTACCAGGACGGGATGCAGTTCCAGCCAGACCATCCGGATTTCTATCACAATTTAGGACAAGCTCAAGCACTACAGGGAAATTTAGAAGACGCGATCGCATCCTACCAAAATGCGATCGCACTCAATCCTAGCCATCCGTTTTGGATCTACAAAAATCTCGGGGATGCTCTGAGGCAAACCAATCGAGTTGATGAAGCAGTTTGCGCTTACCAGGAAGCAAGTCAGTGTGACCCAGAAAATGGGAAAGTAGTATATCCTAACTTGGCACAATGTCAGCAGCAACAGGGAAATTTAGACGATGCCATCGCCTCTTACCAAAATGCGATCGCACTAAATCAAGACCAGCCAGCTTGGGTTTACCAAAATCTCGGGGATAGTCTGAGCTTGCAAACTCGATGGTATGAGGCCATTACCGCTTACCGTAGCGCTATAGCCATTAACCCCAGCATAAATCGGGTTAAAGAGAGCTTAGCGGATGCTCTGCGAGAAACCAAACAATTGGAGCAAGCGATCGCAGCCTATCGCGATGGTATTGAAACCAATCCCGACCGCTTTGAGTCTCACCATTGGCTAGGGGATTTATATCGAGAAAACAAGAATTGGGAGCAAGCCGCAGCAGCTTACCAATCCGCCATAGCACTCAATTCCTACAATGCTTGGACTCACCATAATTTAGGCTTAGCCTTAGCCCAACAAGGGAAGCTAGAAGAAGCCGTAGCTGCTTATCAAGAAGCCATAGCCCTATCCCCTAACCAGTTCTTTGAGTTTTACCACAAATTAGGGGAGGCTCTCACCCAACTCCAGCATTGGCAGGAAGCAGTTACCGCTTATGGTCGTGCCATTGACCTCAGCCCAGAAAATCCTGAGTTATACTACCCCTTGCGCAAAGCATTGGAAGAATTGGGACAGTGGCAAGAACCAGATTATGAACCCCCATCACAAGACCCTTGGCTAGCCGCTCACCAATGGGCAGATAGTTTGCGAGAACAGGGAAAAATAGCGGAAGCGATCGCAGCCTATCGCTATGCTCTCGATATCAATCCCAACTGTTGTGAATCTTACCATTGGTTAGGGGATTTACTCTTAACACAACAGAATTGGCATGAAGCAGCAACAGCTTACCAGCGAGCCATAGAACTCAATCCTTATAATCCCTGGTCTCACCATAATTTAGGGCTAGCCTTAACCGAACACGGCAAATTAGACGAAGCAGTAGCTGCCTTAAACCAAGCCATAGCCCTATGCCCCAACCAGTACTTTGAATTTTACCAAAACTTAGGAAATGCCCTCAGCAAACTCCAGCGTTGGGATGAATCCCTTACCGCCTATGGCAGTGCTATTGAATTAAATCCAGGCCATCCTCAGTTACACAGTAGTTTAGGAAGTGTCTTGGTTCAATTGGGAAAGTCCGATCAAGCAGTAGCGTCCTACCGTCGCTCTATACAGTTAAAGCCAGATCACCCCGAGATACACGAAAAATTAGGAAATGTGCTTCGAGAAAGAGTCCAGGTAGATTTAGATCAAGCAATCAGCTGTTATCGTCGAGCCATTAGGACTAATCCAGATAATCTCGATAATTATCACAAAGCATTAGGGATACAATCCAACGATCCTGAACTGTATCTACAGTTAGGCAATACATTAGTCAAACAAAATCAGTTAGACCAAGCCATCATTTTCTACCAAATCGCCCTCCAGATCCAACCCGAAAATTATGAAGTAAAGGCTCAGTTGACCAGGGTTTTGGAAAAACAAGGCAAGCTAGGGAGTAGGGAGTAGGGAGTAGGGAGTAGGGAGTAGGGAGTAGGTAGTAGGGAGTAGGGAATAGGGAGTAGGGAATAGGGGTAGGTTTTTTACATTTGGGTAAAACATCGGACTTAACCTCAGGAGAGGAAAAGGAAAACAACTTAGGTGCGCTTGACCTATTAAGAATTA
>NZ_JAAHGN010000677.1:0-4159 GCF_010672485.1 Moorena sp. SIO2C4
TATGGAAATGATTGATGATCAATTGGTAAAACTTTGATAATTTGCCCATCCTACCTCACTTTCATTATTTGCCCACCCTACTCCCCTGCTTTATCTTCTAAATCGCTAAAATCTAGAACTTGTGGTAAATTACTCCCACAACAACACCCCCAATCGGGTTCATACTTGCCTCGCTCCACCCATTTGTGAAAACTGGAATATTCCCACAAATGAGGACAAGACACCAAACCATGTTTAACTGGATTATAGTGAATATAATCTAAATGTCGGTGTAAATCATGGTCATCACGAATTGTATGCTCCCAAAACCGACGTTGCCAGACATTGCTTTCTCGATGCTTACGACGAGAAGGGGAAACATCTACCGAAAATGAGCGTTTTCCCGGTAAAGAGCGGGTAAATAACACCTTAAACCGAGAGACTCGCTGAGAATAATTAGAATCATCCGGTGGTAACGACCAGATAAAATGAAGATGATCCGGTAACACAACGGCTGCTGTGATGTCAAAGGGTTTTTCTGTCCGCATTTTTGCGATCGCCTTCCGTAACCGAGATATATTCTTAACATCTGAAAATAGAGGAATACGGCGATAAGTGACTATTGTCAGAAAAAATACTCCTCCTGGCACATAAGAACGACGATAGTTCGACATATTGAGATATTGATGGTGGCGAGCATCGTCTGTTTCAGTTTAATCCCGATTCAGAGTAGGGTGGGCAAATGGGGATGAGCACGCTATCAAATGGTATTACAATGATAATTTGCCCACCCTACAACTGACCTTGTCGGGTGGGCAAATGGGCATGACACTATGATGAAATTGCCAAGCTATCAGAATTTGGCCACCCTACCCGACGGAATGCGATCGCACTGACCTTGTCGGGTGGGCAAATGGGCATGACACTATGATGAAATTGCCAAACTATCATGATTTGCCCACCCTACCCGACGGAATGCGATCGCACTATTGTAGTGCGATCGCGGATCTTGTAGGGTGGGCAAATGGTCAAGGGTTCCTGATGAAATTGCCTTCCGTTTAGTATTTGCCCACCAAACCCCTACTGAATGCGATCGCACTATATTTTAAAATAAGGGAAAAACCCCCCATATCTATGGTCGAAACCCCTTGGCAACTCTTACCGACATTGGCTTGCGAGATCACAACTGATCCAAATAGTAATCGTCCAGTCATTGCAGGAACTCGAACCTCTGTGCGCCGAATTGCTTGCCTATATAATCAAGGTAACAACGCCGAAGAAATAGCCAGACGATTAAATCACCTAACAATCACTCAAATTTATGCCGCCTTAACGTATTATCATGCTAACCGTCAGGAAATAGACCAAGATATAGCAGCCGAACAAACCGCCTATGAAGAACTCGCCAAACAACATTATCAGGCAACCAAACCCTAAAAATGACACAAATTCGTCTTTATTTAGATGAAGATACCATGGATAGCGATCTGATAACGGCCTTGCGTCTTCGCAACGTGAATGTTGTCTCGACAGGGGAAGCTCAAGGGAGTAGGGAGTAGGGAGTAGGGAGTAGGGAGTAGGGAATATAGCATCAAAAATTCGGCTCTTCCGTACTTGTTATGCTAAATCAACACTTTGGCACAGGGAGCAGGGAGCAGTGCGATCACACTCTTGTAGTAGGGTGGGCAAATGGATATGATAACTGATCAATTGGTATTACGTTGATTATTTGCCCACCCTACCACACATTCAGGTTTGGTGGGCAAATGGACATGATAACGGAACAATTGGTATGACGTTGATGATTTGCCCACCCTACCCCTACTTACAACCACAAAATGGAGAGAAAATGTCCCTAATTCAAGAAGATATCGAACAAACGTTTAGGCAACTCGTTGACCAGTGGCGGGAAGAAACCAGAGGAATTTCATCAACCACTCAAGCAGCTATGCATCCTGCTTATCAACAAATTATTGGCATGGGAAAAGAAGCAATTCCGTTATTATTAAGGGAACTTGAACAAAAATCTGGACGGTGGTTTTGGGCTTTAAAATCCATTACTAGAGAAGATCCTGTTCAAGAAGAACATCAGGGGAATACTCAAGAAATGATCAAAGCATGGCTAAATTGGGGAGTCCGTAACGGTTATAAATGGTAGGAAATGAGGCGTGGTTATCGCAAGTCAGACAATGGATTGAAAGGGATTATCCTAATTTAGCCTCTACAAATTATCACATTACCAGTGCTGATACAATTGATTATAATTGTGTGGCTTGGGCGGCTGAAGATACTCAAAGATGGTGGTGGCCAGATCCAATGAAAGAGAGTTATTGGCCCGTTAATGTTCCAAGAGTTGAGACACTTTTGGCTTTTATTAAAGCTTTTGAAACTCTTGGTTATGTAATCTGTGAAACCCCGGATTTAGAAGAAAATTATCAAAAAATAGCCATTTACATGTTAAATGGTCAACCCACTCATGTGGCTAGACAATTATTAAACGGAAAATGGACGAGTAAATTAGGACAGGATGAGGATATTGAACATGATACATTAGAAGGGTTAACTGGAGAAAGATACGGTCAAGTCGCCCAAGTTATGAAGCGAAAAGTAGGTAGTAGGGTCGGCAAAGGTCGATGATTGGTGATCAAATGGTATTACTTTGATTATGTGCCCACCCTACCCCACATTCATTATTTGCCCACCCTACTCTACTACCCAACTACCGAACCGAATGTGATCGCACAACCGCACCGAATGCGTACGCACAAGCGCGGAAGCTGAGGCCGTAGGCCACGCTTTGCGAACGCTTCATCCCGTAGCGTGGCCTACGGCCAATCGCTGATCTTGTTTGGTGGGCAAATGAACATGACACTTTGATGAAATTGCCTTTCCCTACATAATTTGCCCACCCTACTGTCGTGGCTACGGCCAATCGCGGATCTTGTTTGGTGGGCAAATGGTCTTGGGTTCGAGATGAAATTGCCTTCCGTTTAGTATTTGCCCACCCTACCCAGGGTAAGCGCAAGAATCAATAAGCCGTGGCTTATTGACAAAAACACCGCGTCATTCTCAACAAATTAACTCTATTGCGAGTAAAGTTCTACGAGATTATAGGGGTTTCGAGCGACGCTCAACCGATATCCAGCCAATGCACATTATGAGCCATTTTTTCTTGCGCTTACCCTGCCACCCTACCCGCTCCGAATGCGTACGCACTACATAATTTGCCCACCCTACTGTCGTGGCTTGTTTGGTGGGCAAATGGTCTTGGGTTCGAGATGAAATTGCCTTCCGTTTAGTATTTGCCCACCCTACCCGCTCCGAATGCGTACGCACTGAAGCAACATTTAAGGCTTGCCACGCCACACCATGAATCTTGACTCGACTTTCTGTTATACATATATTATATGTATGACCTTTGAATATGATCCAAGAATTGCAAAAACCAATTGGCAAAAGCATGGTGTTTCCTAAGCGAAGCTGAAATGGTGTTTTTCGATCCCCTTGCCATTCATGACATTGATCCAGATTCGATTAGTGAAGAACGTTTCATCGCAGTGGGAATAGGAAACTCTGGATTACCATTGGTCGTTGTATATACCATGCGCGGTGAGGTGATTCGACTAATTTCTGCTCGTCGCGCCACAAAACAGGAGACAAAAGCTTATGAGAAAGGAATATGATTTTTCTAAAGGAAAACGAGGAGCTGTAATTTCTTCTAAAGGAAAAACACGCATTACTATTTATCTCGATGATGAAATTCTTGCCAATTTTCGAGAACAGGCCGAAACGGCTGGAATTGGTTATCAGACTCTAATAAATGAGGCTTTAAAAAAACATCTCCAGTGCCCTTCTGAGCAACCTCTCACCCAAGGGGATCTACGCCGTATTCTTCGTGAAGAATTATCAGTGCGATCGCGTAGCGTGGCCTATGGCCAATCGCCGCTCAAGTAGTGCGCGATCGCACTCTTGTAGTAGGGTGGGCAAATGGACATGTACACGCGCTCCTATTGGTATGACGTTGATGATTTGCCCACCCTACCCAACTACCCAACTACCCAACCGAATGCGTACGCACAACCGCACCGAATGCGTACGCACTACCCAGATGAAAGCGCAATGGTTTGGTGGGCAAATGGACATGATAACTGATCTTATTGCCTTCCGTACAGAATTTGCC
>NZ_JAAHGN010000678.1:0-4153 GCF_010672485.1 Moorena sp. SIO2C4
CAGATGTGGCAACTGCACAAATAGTGCTAAAACAGGACGTAGAAAACTGAGCCACTGTTCCCAAGACAGTGAATGAAAATGCCTGTGGAGAGGGTCTGACGGGGACTGAGGTTGTTCTTGGTCTAGTCAAGAGTCCCGCAAGCAGGTGTATAATCAGGCCCAAGGTTGAAAATCTCCCACTGAGCCAGCAATTAGCCCTTAGTGGGGGAGGATGTCAAAGCTCTTACCCTATAGGAAAGGAAGATGATGGGGGATTTAGAACGCCTGCCAGTAGGCATAATTGGTGCTTCTGGTTATGGTGGCGTACAACTTGTAAGGCTCTTGATGGATCACCCAGGAGTCGATGTAGTTTATTTGGGTGGAGAAAGCAGTGCTGGCAAGGGATTTGCCGAGCTTTACCCTCATCTAGGCCATCGTGTTAATCTAACCATTGAGCCTATTGACATAAATACTATTGTATCCCGTTGTCAGGTAGTGTTTCTGTCGTTGCCTAACGGTTTAGCCCATAAGCTAGCACCATCACTGTTATCAAAAGGATTAAAAGTTCTCGATCTCTCAGCTGACTATCGATTTAGTAAACTTGAGACTTACAAAAGCTGGTACGGTGGAGAGCGCCACGACCAAGAAACCGCTGCTACTGCTGTTTATGGTTTACCGGAACTGTATCGCGATCGCATTTCCTCTGCCGAGTTAGTCGGTTGTCCTGGTTGCTACGTCACCACCAGCCTGCTCGCCATTGCTCCCCTGCTCAAACAGGGTCTGATTATTCCAGACACTGCGATTATCGATGCCAAATCCGGTACTTCTGGGGGTGGACGCAAGGCAAAAACCAATCTCTTACTAGCAGAAGCTGACAGCTCTCTAGCCCCTTATGGCGTGACCCATCACCGCCATACCCCAGAAATTGAGCAAATTTGCAGTCATTTAGCCAGTCACGAAGTCAGGGTGCAATTTACACCCCACCTCGTTCCCATGGTAAGGGGAATCCTAGCTACCGTTTATGCCACATTGCAGGATCCGGGACTAGTCAGGGAAGATTTATTCACTATTTACACAGCCTTCTACCGCGCCTCTCCCTTTGTCCGGGTGTTACCCAGTGGCACCTATCCCCAAACCAAGTGGGCTTGTGGCACTAATCTTTGTTACATAGGGGTAGAAGTCGATAGCCGAACTGATCGAGTTATCGTTATGTCAGCCATCGACAACTTGCTCAAAGGTCAAGCTGGTCAAGCCGTACAGTGCTTGAATCTGATGATGGGTTGGGACGAAACCCTAGGCTTGCCTCAACTGAGTTTTTATCCGTGAATCGGTTGTGGGACGGATGTGCAGAAGACACCAGATGTAAGGGGAGATAGGAAAAAACCATTCCTCCCACACTCCCCACGAAATAACCTTCAACCTACCCTACAAGGGACGCCAAAGGCGAACAACCTTGGCCAATAGGCACGGGCGTCGCGTTCAACCAAATAACCTTCAACCTCCTAACCAAATAACCTTCAACCTTGGCCAATAGGCCACGCTACGCGTTCAACCTCCTAACCTTCAACCTCCTAACCTTCAACCTCCTAACCTCCTAACCTTCAACCCTGACACAGCGGTCCCATGCCACAAGTTCCAGCATAAATGGCGCGATCGCCTAATTCATCTTCAATCCGCAGCAACTGGTTATACTTAGCCACCCGTTCACTACGGCACAGTGAACCTGTTTTAATTTGACCGGCACGAGTAGCAACCGCTAGATCAGCAATAGTAGTATCTTCGGTTTCCCCAGAACGGTGACTAATCACGGAACGGAAACCGTTGCGAGTTGCTAAGTCAATAGTTTCAAGAGTTTCGGTCAAGGAACCAATTTGATTGAGCTTAATCAAGATCGAGTTACCAGCACCGATATCAATACCTTTTTGTAGCCTGGTGGGATTGGTAACAAATAGGTCATCACCCACTAACTGAATACGGGAACCCAGTTTTTCAGTGAGCAACTGCCAATTACTCCAATCCTCTTCGTGGAGTCCATCTTCAATAGAAACAATTGGGTATTGCCCCACCAACTCAGCTAGATAGTTAACAAACTCTTCTGGAGAGTGAGGCTGTCCATCATAGACATACTGAGCGTCTTTGTAGAACTCGCTGGCTGCCACATCCATCGCTAAAGCAATTTGTTCTCCTGGCTTATACCCAGATGTTTCTATAGCCGCAATCAATAAGTCTAGCGCTTCTTTATTTGACCCCAAGTTGGGAGCAAAGCCACCTTCATCTCCCACACCGGTAAGCAATTTTTTCTCTTTCAAAACCTTAGCCAAGGCGGCAAAAACCTCAGCTCCCCAGCGCAGAGCCTCTCGAAACGACTTCGCTCCCACTGGCACAATCATGAATTCCTGAAAATCTACATTATTATCCGCATGAGCACCACCGTTGATCACATTCATCAACGGAACTGGTAGTAGATTAGCTAGTGGTCCACCTAAGTAGCGGTAGAGGGGGAGTCCTTTACTGGCCGCCGCCGCCTTAGCTGTAGCTAGGGAAATAGCTAGGATGGCATTTGCTCCCATAGTCTTTTTGTTGGCCGAACCATCCCGATGAATCATCTTGTGGTCAACCAACATTTGGTTGAGAGCATCGTTTTCCAATAGGTCTGGGCCGAGTTTTTCTTTGATATTCGATACTGCCTTGAGTACCCCTTTACCACCGTAGCGACGGGGGTCATTATCTCGTAGTTCATGGGCTTCAAAAGTACCAGTAGAAGCACCACTGGGAACTTGGGCAATTCCCACGGCACCGTTCACAAGGCGCACTTGGGCTTCTACTGTTGGACGTCCACGAGAATCTAATATCTCTCTGGCATCAATTGCCGCAATTGCAGTTTCTGATTTAGTCAACATGCTTTTTCCTCTAATTATCTAAAGATTGCAACTGCCTTAATCGTTAAATCGCTCTAGGATAAGAAAGGAATGTCACTTCTTTTCAATCTCCTAGTTAATCAATGATGTCAGCCATCTCAGCCCTTAGGAGCTGTGAGCTATCTGCTATCTGAGCTATCTGCTATTAGCTATCAGCTTAAGCGCTACGCGCACGCTACGCGAACAGCCATGGTTTAAAAACTGACTAGTTAGTGCTGATAACTGGGTGCTGATAACTTAATTATTACGATGAGAGTATGCCACTTTAAGGTCTGGAACATCAACACTACATAGTTTTCTATACCTATAGTATTGTTGATATAATCGCCCTAAATATTTCGACCATACTAATTGTGATATGGCTCACGAAAATTGCTGAAAATAATCACAATTATTTTAGAGTTGGCTCACAACTAACCAAAATTATTTTAAATAAGCTAGGGGAAGACTAGTTAAGATGACTAGGGTTTCGGGACTCTTACTGACCTGTTGTTAAGGGCAATAATATCATCTATGATTTCCTCCCCACTTCAGAAATTTGTGTTTAGACCAGCATTGATTTCAGCAACAGTATTTGCTGGGCTGACGTTACCCGTAGGCTGGTTCGGTGCTCAGCCATTATCCATTAAAGTACAGGAGGAGCAACTATTCTACGGTCATGTGCGAGATGCGGCAACGCCTTACCTGACCTTAGCAACGGTGATTAGCCTGGGAGCTGGTATGGCCAGTGTCGCCATAGCAGGATGGCAACAGTCTGCTCAACAGTCATCCCAACTTCAGTCACAGTTATCAGATTTAGCACAACAAAGTCAAAAAAAGGAAGAATTATTAGAAAAACTTAGGCTTTCAGAATCCCAGCAGAACCTTACTCAACATAAGCCTTTAGAAAATCAGATCGAGAATCAGATAGACAATCAGATAGACAATCAGAAATTGCCACAGCAGCCAATTAACTACACTGTATATACTAGTTCTAGCTTCCAGTCAAACCGTGAACCACTGGTGACTAAGACTCGGTCGAGAGAATATCAACCAGTAGCTAAATCTGCGGTGAAGGGGCCAGCCAAAACCGTTGAGTACATGGGATTGACCTACGGTCACGCTACGCGATTGACCTACGGTCACGCTACGCGAACGCATCCTGGTGTCGGTAATGGTCAAACCCATACTGGGTTTCAATCCTATTCTGAAGTAACATCATTACCATCGGAAGATATTCAGCAACTTCAAAGTCAGCTGCAACAGGCCAAAGCTCA
>NZ_JAAHGN010000679.1:0-4149 GCF_010672485.1 Moorena sp. SIO2C4
TGGGGTTTCCCCATGAGCGACTGCCGTGGTTCCCCCCACTCGCGCTTTGCATCAAGAATAGAGCAAGGATTATGACCATAGTAAGCCTTGATTATCATAATTATTGAAATTAATTATCAATAGTTTGGAGAATACCCCCTATTTATTGATTTTTGCCCTTACCCTGCTTTTCTTAATTGCCAAACATGCTGATAATTGATCATTAGTAACTATAAATTCTGTAAGTTAAAAAGTTATGTAAAAACAAGTTAAGAACTATGTAGTAAAGAGCGTTAGCGCAGCGTGGCCTACGGCCAATCGCGTTTGTGTTGTTGTTCATTGAGGTAAACACTCCTGTAATTCAAGAAAGCCTATATATGTTAGTCATTCCCTGCCCTGCTAACCTCTTTCATGAGCCTAAAGAGTTACATCAGTTTCTCTTAGCCTGCCAGAAAAAATCTCAAAAACAAGGTATTGCCAAAATTGCCAGTATTTCTCAAGAAATTTCACCCCTCGACCCACTGGCGGTTTTTCAGGCAATTCGGGATAGAGCCGCCCCTTTTGCCGCCACCCCCGAGCCCCTACACTTCTATTTTGAAAATATAAGTAATCAAGAATCAATTGTTGCTATTGATGCGGCTGTATCCCTTAAGTTAGCTGGTGAACAACGGTTCTATAAAGCACAACAATTTATCGACTCATGTTTAGCTAACACCATAATTAGTGGTGAAATAGAGCAGCGATTGGCTGGACCTCATTTCTTCTGTAGTTTTACGTTTTTTGCTGACAAGTTTAATAGTAACAACCCTTTCCCATCTGCCACTATTTTTCTACCTCGCTGGCAAATTTCACTTTGTCAAAGCCGATGTGTAGTAGTGGCTAATCTTGAAATCAACTCTCAAGTTAATCTGGATTGGCTGGTCGAAAGCGTAGGTCGGCAGTTCAATCTAATCACCTCTTCTGGTCGTCTGCTCTACTGTTTTACTGGTAAGGCTAACCATCATGAATTTCTCAAGCAAGATTCAAAAAAAGCCAAAGACTTCAAATTATCGGTTTCATCAGCCTTAAAATCTATCCAAGCCAATCAATTTAGCAAAATTGTCCTTTCCCAAGCCGTCGATGTCGTCTCACCAATACCGTTTAATCTGGTAGATTCTCTGGACAATTTGCGCCATAACTATCCAGATTGCTATATTTTTTCGATCAGTAACGGCAAAGGCAAAAACTTTATTGGCGCTAGTCCTGAACGTCTGATTAGTATTTACGACCATCAGTTAGTGACGGATGCTTTAGCAGGGTCTGCTCCACGAGGTCAAACCCCAGCTGAAGATGCGGATTTGGCGAACCAATTACTTAGTAGTGAAAAAGAGAGACGTGAACATAACGCAGTGAGTGAATTTATTATCCAACGTCTTTGTCAACTGGGTTTGGAACTGGATTTTTCGCCATCTCCCCAACTGCTGAAACTGTCGAATATCCAGCATTTATGGACTCCGATTAAAGCAGCATTACCAGCTCATGTCAATCCCCTAGAGATTATAGCGAAACTGCATCCTACTCCAGCAGTGGCTGGTGTTCCTACCAAAATTGCTTGTGAGCAAATCCGACACTACGAAACCTTTGACCGTTCTCTGTATGCTGCTCCCCTCGGATGGATAGATTATCAAGGCAATAGTGAATTTATCGTTGGGATTCGGTCTGCTTTGATAGCAGGTAATCATGCTCGACTCTACGCTGGTGCTGGAATTGTTGCTGGTTCTGATCCCAATAAAGAACTGGCGGAAATTAACCTGAAGCTAATGGTGCTTCTTAAAGCCTTAGTTTAACCCTGTGTTCATTGGTCGTTGCTGTTGGATAATCAGTTAAAATAATTTCGATATCATGAATTGTAACAATTATAGCAATTCTTATAGCTATGAGGTACAAAGCGATCCCCCTAAATCCCCCTTAAAAAGGGGGACTTTGAGGTTAAAAAGCGTACCTCATAACTGCAATTAACGCGCTTATATTTGATAAATGCTATATAAGTTTCACTATGAGTTAAGAGGAAATCGAGAGCAACCACGGATTCTTTTTTGCCATGGATTCATGGGTAGCAGCCAGGAATTTGATGAAGCAATATCATTACTCTGTGAGGAATTTTGTTGTCTAGCTGTTGATTTACCTGGTCATGGTAAGACCAAAGTTTTAGGTGGGGATGAGTGCTACACTATGCCAAACACTGCTCACGCCTTAAAGGAATTACTAGAGCAGTTAAACTTTGAACCATGCTTTTTAGTTGGCTATTCTATGGGAGGTCGATTGGCTCTCTACATGACCCTTCATTTCCCCGAATGTTTTAGTAAAGTAGTACTCGAATCAGCATCTCCAGGGCTAAAGACTCAAGCAGAACAATTAAAGCGCCGTCAGCGAGATTTGCAAATTGCCGAAAAATTGGAAACTGGGGATTTATTGACCTTCTTATCAAATTGGTACAATCAGCCTCTGTTCAGCTCCCTCAAGCAGCATCCTAAATTTGAACAGATGATCAAGATTCGACAACAAAATAATCCTCTGGAATTAGCTAAATCTCTGCGTCATATCAGTACAGGATGCCAACCATCTCTGTGGGAATCACTCCAACATAATCAAGTTCCTTTGCTTTTGCTAGTTGGAGAGTATGATCATAAATTTAAATCGATTAACTCAGAAATAGTAACACTTTGTACAGAAGCTAATTTAAACGTCATTGCTGATTGTGGACATAACATCCATTTTGAGAACGTCAATGAATTTGTTAAAAATGTTAGACAATTTTTTTAGGGATTAGGAATTATAGCAAAGGTAACAGCGGATCTGGGAGTAGGAATTAGGGATTAAGCATTAGCGGGACTTAAAAGAAATTAGCCCCAAACAAAGCCTAAATCCTTGATTTAAGCTGCCAATACGTTCGTTTGTGTTTGGATCCATCGCCAAAAACCAAAAGACATTGCTGTCCGAAAAGCCTCCAACGTTTCCACAAACGTGGACTTGAGGTCGCAACCACTCCCTGAGTTCTTGCACAACCCGAAAGATACCTGGATGCCAGTAAAACTAAGTCTCGGTGCTGCTGACTTCTACTCGGTAGCCCTGCTGTACTTGGTAGATGCCTGCTTCAGTGACAGCATGAGAGATGACTTGGACTGGGGACTTTTGGGTTAGCATTTGATCAAGGTGAGAGGCTCCTTAATTGGAAAATACTAACTTATTGGATTTAGTGGCTGGTGGGCTGGCGATTGCTATCTTAATAAGTGGTCTGCTCATGCTATTTAAGGGCATATCGGCATTTGGAGACTTTCGGTAAGTAGCGATCGCCAAGGTAAAACCACGTTGGGGATTCAAGATAAAGCTACCTTAATACATGAAATTAGCAAAGGAAAAATTTTTGTTGAAAATCTAAAAAGAAATATCGAGAGAGCCAACCCAAGAGGAGGCAGCAACATCAAGGTAAAAACCGCACTATAAGAGAGCGGTAGTTGAGGGAAGTAAAATTCAGGTCGTCGTCCAAAGAACCATCCAAAACGTCTACCTAAATTCACAAACTCAATCATTATCATCCGAAAAGAAGCAATTTGAAAATCTGCACGATAGAGATAGCCATTATGCAAGTTTTCTACCTCTGATTTATGAAGCTTGTGAAGCTGTTTAAGCTCACTTCCAGTTTGATACATTTTCTGTAGGATAAGATTGTTGGCATTTGCTGCTCTTGCCTGTTCAGTTGCTGCAACAAAGTTTTCTGTGATTGGTTGACGGTAGAAAACTTTCTCTTCTGCATCCTCAACCAGTTCAGGTATAGGAATACTAGGATATGTAACTAGGGGCATCATCCTTTGCCATTGGGTATTAAGAATTTGAGTGTGCTTTAACCGCCCACTGCCACTACATGTACCACAAGTTTCATATTCTCTACGGGTTTTTGTATTACCTTCTGAATCAGTTTCAGTAACAGTTGTCATAACTTGCCCTGTTCCTCCACACCTCCAGCATGTTTCTACAACGTCCCATTGGCTAGGAAGCCAGAGCGGATCAATCCAATTCACATAGCCATTGGGAGGATGAAGAGGAAATAGGTCATAATCCCACATGGGTACAGCAGGACGCTGAAGTGGGCGATAGGTGCCAGAAGCACCACCAAGAGTGATATACCGCCGA
>NZ_JAAHGN010000068.1:0-13941 GCF_010672485.1 Moorena sp. SIO2C4
GCGGCGAGCATCCTCCTCTCGCCGCAGCATGGGCAAAACTCCTGGAATGATAGAGTTCTTGAGTGAAACCTTTGCCTATCCCTACCCCTATCCGAAATACGCCCAAGTCTGTGTAGATGACTTCATCTTTGGTGGTATGGAAAACACCTCCACCACTCTGTTAACAGACCGTTGCTTGGTCGATGAACGAGCAGCTATCGATAACCAACGGACTGAAAGCCTTGTGGTTCACGAACTTGCTCATCAGTGGTTTGGGGACTTAGTGGTGATTAAACACTGGTCCCATGCCTGGATTAAGGAAGGCATGGCATCCTACACAGAAGTGTTTTGGACCGAAAATGAGTATGGTAAAGATGATGCTGCCTACTACCTACTCAATGAAGCACGCAGTTATATATCAGAAGATAGTTCCCGTTACCGCCGCCCCATGGTTACCCATGTCTATCGAGAAGCTATTGAACTCTACGATAGGCACCTTTATGAAAAAGGTGCTTGCGTCTATCATATGATTCGGGCAGAGTTAGGGGAAGACTTGTTCTGGAAAGCAATCCAAACCTTTGTTCAAGATAATGCTCACAAAACCGTAGAAACCATTGACCTGCTAAGGGCGATTGAAAAAGCTACCGGTCGTAATCTGTTATTCCTATTTGACCAGTACGTCTTCCGGGGGGGTCATCCTGATTACAAAGTTGCCTATTCCTGGGATGGGGATAGCCAGTTGGCTAAACTGACAGTAACCCAAACTCAGGCAAAAGATAGTAAAACGGGTAGCGATAGTGAGCTATTTGACCTGAAAATCCCGATTGCCTTTGGTTACACCCAGCTCGAAGACGATTCTCCTGTGAAAACCTCTAATGAAACCTGTCTACAGAAATTTACGGTCAGGGTTCATGAACGGGAACAAAGTTTCTATTTCCCACTGGCGAAAAAACCTAACTTAATTAGCTTCGACCACGGGAATAATTACCTGAAAACCGTTTCCCTAGAATACCCAATAGCCGAACTCAAAGCCCAGCTGAAATTTGACCCAGACCCCATCTCCCGTATCTATGCAGGGAAAGCCTTGGCGAAAAAGGGAGGATTAGAAGCAGTACAAGCATTGTCTGATGCCCTTACTAGTGACTCATTCTGGGGTGTTCGTTTAGAAATAGCCAAACAATTAGCTAAGGTAAAACTAGATCAAGCTGAAGCCGCCTTAATTGCTGGCTTGTCCGCTCAAAATCCCCGTGTGCGTCGTGCCGTTGTCCAAGCCTTGGGTGACGTGAAGACTCCAGAAAGCTACAATGCTCTCAAGCAATTACTAGAAAAAGGGGATGCCAGCTACTACGTAGAAGCTTCAGCAGCCAGGTCACTTGGGGGAATGGTTTCGGCAAGCCTTAAGGATAGAGAAGATGAAGTAATCCAATTGCTCACAAAAGTACTTCAAGAACGGAGTGGTTGGAATGAAGTAGTACGTAGCGGTGCCATTGGTGGCTTAAGTCAAATTAAATCTTCACCTATTGCCTTAGACGTAATTTTAGAATATACCACTCCTGGCATACCTCAACCCCTTCGTATAACAGCGATTCGAGCTTTAGGAGAGATTTCTACAGGTCAGACTCCCAATAAAATAGAGTCGATCCTGGAGCAATTAGAAGAACTGTCCCGTGAAACCTTCTATTTGACTCAAGTGACCATAGTTGGTGCCCTAGGAAAAATGGAAACTCCGAAAGCCATGGATATTTTGCGATCGCTTTTAGAGCATACTCCTGATGGGCGAATTCGTCGCATTGCAGAAGAAGCCATTCAGAAAGTCCAGAAAACCATTGGCTCTGACAAAGCCATTAAACAGCTACGGGACGAACTTGACAAACTTAAAAAAGATAATCAGGAACTCAAAAGCCGCCTGGAAAACTTGGAAGCCAAATCTAATCAAGCATGAAGTCTTTCTTTTACAGCTTCTAATTAAATTTCGTAAGCATTCAGCTCTCAGCTCTCAGCTCTCAGCTCTCAGCTCTCAGCTCTCAGCTCTCAGCTCTCAGCCAAAGGCCAAGGCTGACGGCTGACCGCTGACCGCTGAATGCTTACAATTTCTACTTAAATTTCTACAGTAAACACTGACCCTGATGGTTGATTATTTTCTACAAATATTCTACCACCATGGGCTTCAACTGCCATTTTACAGAACGTTAATCCCAGACCAGTTTGATAAATTCCAGTCATTAAATTTCCCACATCGTACTTATCAAAAATACGTTTTCGCAATTCTTCATTAATCCCAGGTCCAGAATCAGAAATGCGAATTATAGCTTGGGGTTCGGGATATACTGGATAATCTACTTGCAGTATAATTTTACTTTGTGAAGGAGAAAATTTGATGGCATTTGAGAGCAAGTTATCTAAGACACGCCGGATTAAATTAGCATCAATTAAAAGAGTATTACTGGATTCTGGTATATCGCTAACTAGCTGAATGTTTTTCTCGTGAGCAATGGCTTGGAAATCTAAGACTACCTCTTGTTCGAGTGCATTGAAATCCACCAAGTCTCGATGAAGGGTAAGTTTTCCCGATTGTAACTTCGCCATCATCAATAAGTTATCCGTCATTGAGCGCAGCTGGAGAGCTGATTTCAAGATTTGTTCAGTCTTTCTTTGCTGTTTTTCTTTGAGTTCAGTTTGCTGCAAAATCTCACAAGATATGATAATATTAGCCAAAGGATGTCTCAAATCATGCACGATCATATGAGACATATCTTCCCTCAGCTGTAGAGTAGCAGCTAGTTCATCATGTTGTTTTTTAATCCGCAACATCGAACGCACTCTAGATCGCAGTTCGATTCCACTAACAGGTTTACCTAGGAAATCATCGGCTCCTGCATCCAGGCATCGGGCAAGATCTTCCTTAGAATTGAGAGCCGTTACGATAATAATCGGGATATGGTGCCACTTTGGGTGAGACTTAATCCGATGGCAAACCTCTATACCATCAAGTTCTGGCATCATTACGTCCAATAAGATTACGTCCGGTTGAATTTTTTCTAGACCGTTTAATGCCTCTTGACCACAAGAGGCATAGCTCAAGTTGTAACCTTCCTTGAATAGCAGAGCCTCAATGACATCAAACCCACAGGGTTCATCATCAACTACTAGTATAGAGTTTTGACTATCCATCAATAACACCCTTTATGCGCTTGAATAGTTCACCATATTAAATATAGATATCTGGGATTTATTTTGGCTAATATAAATTATTATACCATTAATTTATATACGATTGATTAGTATGTTTAAACCTACTTGGGACTGATAAATAATGACTAATCACGCTAATCACGAATAACTAATTACTAACTAATTGCAAATCCTTAACCTCTACATGAACATACTGTTGAATAGTACTGACCAAGTTTTTCAGACTCACTGGTTTAGAGATGTATTCGTCCGCGCCAGCTCCTAGACATTTCTCCTTATCCCCTGGCATCGCCAGTGCTGTTACGGCAATAATCGGAATTTCTCTAGTCTTCTGATTGTCTCGAATTCGCTTAATCGCTTCAATACCGTCCATATCTGGCATCTGAATATCCATCATAATCAGCTGTGGGTGGTACTCTTTAGCCTGGCTAATCGCTTCCCAGCCATTCTTGGCTAATATCAACCGATAGCCTTTGCTGAGCAAGTAATCCCAAATCGTCTTAATGTTAGTTTCATTATCCTCTGCAATTAAGATTAACGGTGACTCTGGAGCTGTTTGAGGCATAACCACCAGAGCAGTTTCAGCATGGTTGACTGACTCTGGTGTTTCTAAACGACCCAAAATTTTGCTAATTGTTGAGCGCAAGAGTTTACGGGAGACTGGTTTAACCAGATATTCAGAAGCACCCATCTCCAACGCTTGCGATCGCTCATCCACTACAGAAAGAATCATCACTGGGATGTGTTGGGTTTGGGGATGAGCTTTTAGCTGAGCCAAAACCTTCCAGCCAGACACCTTCGGCAATTGCAAATCTAGAATAATCACCCCTGGGTTGACCTGTATAACCTGCTCGAGTGCTCCTTCTCCTTCAGGGTAAGTCAAGGTTTGTAGCCCTATTTCCCTGATATAGCGAGAAATGACTTCAGCTGCAGTAATAGAGTCTTCGATGATCAGCACTTGGGGATTGGAGATGGCGGATTGAGTAAATTGGCTTAGGTCTCCCAAATCACTCTGGTATTCTCCGTTTGGCTCACCGCTTTGTTTAATCGGCAGAGTTACTCTGAAGCAACTACCTTGACCCACTTCACTCTCGACATCTACCCTACCCCCGTGAATTTCTATGGTTCGTTGCACCAAAGCCAAACCCAAACCTGTACCGGCGTAGCGACGGGACAGACGGCTGTCAATTTGGACGAAGGATTGGAATAGCTTAGGCATATTTTCTTTAGCAATGCCAATACCAGTATCCATGACACTAAAACAAATAGTATTTCTTAATAAGTCTTCCTCAGCTTTTAAAATAACGCTTCCTCCGGTTGGGGTAAACTTCACAGCATTGCTGAGCAAATTGATCAGGACTTGTCGGATACGTCGCTCATCCACTTCTATTTCCCATAGTTTCTCAGTTACCTGAGAAGTCAGCTTAATATTTTTGTGATGGGCTTGGTTTCTAACAAACATTAAGCTGGAATTGCAGAGTTTTTGGAGGGAAACAGCACAGATGTGGAGTTCCATCTTTCCAGATTCAATTTTGGCAAGGTCAAGCAGATCATTGATTAGTTCTAGCAAATGTTGACCACTGCCCTGAATTGTACTGAGAGACTTACGCTGCCTATCTGTAATCGAACCATACACTTCCTCTTGCAAAGCTTCTGATAAACCAAGAATAGCGTTGAGGGGAGTACGTAATTCATGACTCATGCTAGCAAGAAACTCATCTTTGAGACGAGTAGCCCGTTCTAACTGGGCATTAGCCATAGCCAGTCTTTGATGATTTTGCTGCATCTGCTCTTCAGCCTGTTTGCGCTGTGTAATATCTCGACAGACACGGATTAAACCACCATCCTCAAGTAACGTTAGAGAAAATTCCTCAGCAAATATGCTACCATCCTTGCGCACGGCCGTAGCTTCTCCACTCCATTTTCCTGTTTTAAACAATTGGGGAAAAACTGACTTCTCAATACGCTCAATTTCTTCTGGTGGATAAATTATATGCCATTGCCGACCCACCAGTTGATCCGGTTGAGTGTAGCCAAACAGTTCCAGGTGAGTCTGATTGAGGTAAAAGTATTCACCTGCTGGATTAACTAATGCTATGCCATCAGTAGCTGCTTCTAGAGCTGTTAACTGACTTTTGAGAGCTTCTTCTGCTTTTTTACGCTCTGAAATATCGGTGTGAGAACCTGCTATGCGATAAGGCTTACCTGTTTTATCCCACAGCGCCGCTCCACGAGTCAGCAGCCAACGGTAGGAGCCATCTTTGTGTAAAGCACGGAACTCTTCTTGATACTGAAAAAGCTTGCCCTCTAGGTAATTATTAAAACTGAGTAAGGTTTGCTCTAAGTCGTCTGGGTGAATAATCTGTGTCCAGGATTCAAACGTATTGGTAATTTCATCATCTTTATACCCCAACATACTCTTCCAACGAGGGGATAAATACATTTCACCGGTTTGGAGATTGCAATCCCAAATCCCGTCGTTTACTCCTTCTACAGCTAAAGCAAATCGCTCTTTACTATCCTGAAGTTCCTGCTGAGCCTGTTTTCGTTGTTCTTCTACACCAATAGCGCTGGCAATCAGGTTAAGCAGTTGTTTGTCTTCTGTACTTGGTTCTACCTGCTGCTGATACAAAACACAAAGGGAACCCATTACCTTTTTGTTCCATTTGACCGCAATACCGATGTAAGTACACAGATTATAAGCCGTAATGTTGGGATCAGTTTGAGCATAAGCTGTATTCTGGAGATCCTGCTTGACCACTGACTCATCAGTTCCTTGTCGGATCACGTCGTAGCAAATACGTCCTTTTGCGCTATCCATAGTCGGGTAATCTGGCGGGACTTGCCACTGTCCTAATGTCACCAGTTGATTGTATTCCAGGCAATTATAGAGAGCGAAACTAGCATTGAGTAATTGCCCACAAACGGCTACCAGATGATTAATATTTTTGTCGGGATTGCTACCAAAGTTAAGAAAGCATTCATTAAGTTTTGCCAGTCGGTCTTCAAGTTGCTTCCGATGAGTCAAGTCTCGAATAACCCCCACAATATAGGGATTATTTTTGGAATCGAAAAAACGAGTTTTTTTGGTAGAAATGAAATGAAGAATACCGTTAGCATCAGTAAAGTATTCTTCATTTTCATTAACCACACCATTATTCATGACGAGTTGATCGGTTTTTCTAAAAACCTCAGCTTCTTCTGATCGGAAAAACTCATAATCTGACTGACCTAATAGTTGCTCTCTAGAATATCCGATAAACTCACAAAAGCTATCATTAAAGAATTTCCAATTATAATCTCTATCTTTTACAAAAATTGGATCAGATACTGCATTTATGATGTTATTTATAAAGTCTTTTGTTGCGGCAAGTTCTGTATTAGCTACTTCCAGTTCCAAGGCATGATTACTCAACTCTTGATTGAGCTGAGTAACTTGGGCTTCTACTTGCTTTCTCTGGGTGATATCTCGGAAATACCAGATTATAGCATAGTAATCACTAGCTTCAGACACCACAGAGCCAGAGTAACGGTCAAAAATCCGACCATCATTCAAGTAAATTTCATCACGACTTACTTCCCTGGGATGTTCAGACAGATACTTCAGCCTGTGGATAAATTCTTTGGGTTTATTTAGCTTAGATAGGACACTTTTCAAAAGTTTTTGGTCATCACCAGAGTTGAGAATCTCCTCTGGGATATTCCACATCTGACCAAAACGGCGATTGTGCCATAGGATTTTTTGGTTTTCATCAATAACTAATATACCATCAATTGATGCCTCTTGTTGAGCCCTTAACAGAAAGTTAGTTCGTTTTAGTAAATTTTCTCCCTGTTTACGCTCGGTAATATCGCGAGCAATAACACAGTTATATTCTTGATAATTAAACTTTAAATAATTAAGCACAATTTCTACAGTAAATTCTCGCCCGTATTTAGTGCGATGTACTGAATCTTGCTTAAAAGAACCTTGCTGTTTTAGGTTTGCCCAAAACCGCGACCAGTTATCTTTTGACAGTAAGGTATCGATATCATAAACGTGCAAGGTCAGTAGTTCTTCACGGCAGTAGCCAAGGAAATCACAAGCAGCTTCATTGACATAACAAAATCCGCCATCTTGTTTTGATAAAAAAACTGCATCCCCTACCCGATCCAGAGAAAAATCGATCAGCTTTAGTGTTTCCAGAGTAAGGAGACGTTCTGCAATCTCTTGCTGCAATTGACTGTTTAGTCGTGATTGCTGAGCTGCATAACGTTCCCTTTGCTTAAAAACAGTCAACAGACTGTCAGCCATAGGATTGAAATTGATAGTAAGTTGCCCTACTTCATCTTTCGTCCACACCTCGACTCGCGCTTCCAAATTGCCAGCAGCAAATTCTTGGGTAGTTTTTTGTAGTTGCTTGAGTGGTTTAGCAATTGCTCGTCCAAGCAAGATAGCCAAGAAGACATCTGCGATTAAGGCTATAGCAAGGACGCTCAGCTCAAGTTCTAAATTATCCCTAAGAAATTGATTGAAGGAGGATTCAGTAGTTACTCTGACTAACACTACGGTCGCTTTACTATCAAAATTAGTTAGAGCTTTAGCGACTATAGTGTAAGATTGTTTACCCAAGGTTTGCCGTGTGTAAACTACCTCTGATGTTTGGGCAACTGCTTTCTCCAACAGGGACCCGTTTACTAAATCTAAACTCGATTCCCCTTGCTCTAAATCTTTAACATCACTGTTATCCAAAGTAGCAGTGGCTAAGTTAAATTCCCCCGAACTCTGACGATAGTAGATTGCACTATAGCCTTTGTCAACCCCCCGCAGAGTGGTCTGAACTATGGGCAATTTGCCATTGACCAGGTCACCAGATACCAAGACAGCTACAATACTTCCAGTCTCTGGGTTCGTGACTGGAGTGAGTGTGTAACGAATTAGGGAGTCTTGTTCAACAAAACCATTCGGTAGCTGAGGTGACTCCTTAGCTAACTCAACCCAGCTGACAATTTGACTGGTCCCAATCGCCGTTCGATTCTGGAAAACTTGACTGACTAATTGATTAGGATTAAACCTCTCTCCTGTCCGGTCAGCGTTGGCATTAGCAATAATCTTGCCATTGGTACCTACTAAAGTCCCATATTCAATGTTGCGGGCTTTAATTTCGTTCCTCAGAACCCGTCTGACTTCAGCCTTGAGGGTTGGTTTTATGGGCTGACCAGAATGATCAGCGATCGCAGCAGCAATGATGGCAGCATTATCGGCTTGACCACGGAAGCCCAGCTTAGTTTGCTCAATTTGAGAATTGTAGTTGGTCTCGGTGATTGCTAATTCAGACTCAGCTTGGTCTCGTAGTTCGATTTGCCCTCCTGTTAGCATCATTGAAGCAGCGACGCCGAAGAATCCAATCAGAGAAATTAGCTCAGAGGCAAACAAACCAGTAAGCAGCTTACTACTTAGTGGTAAGTTATAAAACCACTGTAGGCAGCCTAACCGAATGTCTTGGGAAGGGTTAGGGAAAGATGGAGAATCTTGCATAATCCAGGGAAAGTTGCTTGCTGGCAAAGCATTTTCGTGCGTCTGTAACTGGTATCCAATCCGGTAGTGCCGATTTGCTGCGGGCAATCGTGGAAACAGCATAGTGTAGATAAATCAACGTAGATAAATCAACAGATTGCCCATGCTTGTTCGCTACGATACCACCGGAATCGATATGACACCATTGTTGCTTTGTTGATTTAGCCCCGTCATGGAGGATTCTGCTGAAGTTTTAATTTAAAGACTGTCGGTGATAACACGGAAATAACAGCTGAAATCTCAAGCTAGAGCCTCGGTTAATGTAATAATAGAAGTTGACAAATTTATAGATATATGCATCAAGAGGTGCGACCCGTGGCGAATTTAATTCCCCAGTTCAGGAAATGGGCAAGTTTCTGGTGTAGGTTTCTATGGGACTCTCTATTGTCCTGGTAGCAAAACCTGCCCTAAACCCTCTATTGGACTTAAAGTGAGATCTTGCACCATTGTCATTCATCCTAGGGTGGGCAGTGCCTACCAACGTGGTTTGCAAGCTTCATTATCTGTCTGATGCACTGCCCACCCTACATGAACTAAACTATTGGACTTAAAGTGAGATCTTGCACCATTGTCATTCATCCTAGGGTGGGCAGTGCCTACCAACGTGGTTTGCAAGCTTCATTATCTGTCTGATGCACTGCCCACCCTACATGAACTATTGGACTTAAACACCGAGTTATTGTATATGTACTTGTGTATACTTATTTAATAAAAAGCAAAAGATAGATAAAAAACTATAAATTTATTAGAGAGGCCTATACTCAGCGTGAGTCAGCATCAACTTGTATCTCCTGAACAGCGGTCTAATGAACCCCAAAGGTACTATGATCCACAAGCGATCGCGCGCTACTACCGTTCCAGACCTTGGGTAGTGATTTGGCGTTGCCTGAGGATTGTCTGGGGTTTCGCTAGCTTTGTTTTTAGTTTTAAGTTAGACCAATGGGGCAACCGGACTGAGCAAAATAAGTTAAAACGAGCCACACAGCTACGGGAACTTCTGACTAACCTCGGTCCAACCTTTATTAAAGTCGGACAAGCTCTTTCCACCCGCCCTGACTTGATTCGGCAAGATTTTCTAGATGAACTGATCAAACTACAAGACCAGCTACCTCCCTTTGACAATGCGATCGCATTGTCCATAATCGAGCAAGAGTTAGGGCGCTCCATCCAAAAACTGTTTAGCCAAATTTCCCCAAAACCTGTAGCAGCCGCTAGTCTCGGTCAAGTCTATCGGGCTAAACTCCACACCGGTGAAGAGGTGGCGGTTAAGGTACAACGTCCTAATTTACGCCCTATCCTCACCCTAGATCTTTATTTGATGCGCTGGGCAGCTAGCTGGATTGCTCCCTGGTTACCACTCAATCTCGGTCATGACCTAACTTTGATTGTAGATGAATTTGGTACTAAGCTCTTTGAGGAAATTAATTATCTCAATGAAGGTCGCAATGCCGAACGGTTTGCTCTAAACTTCCAAGACGACCCCACTGTGAAGGTTCCAGCAATATACTGGCGCTACAGCAGTCTCCGTGTCCTCACCCTAGAGTGGATTGATGGCTTCAAGTTAACAGACACAGAACGTATTGAAGCCTTAGGACTAGACAGCGCAAGCTTGATTAAAACCGGTGTCACCTCTGGTTTACGTCAGTTGTTAGAGCATGGCTTTTTCCATGCTGATCCTCATCCAGGTAACTTATTTGCCCTTCCGGATGGACGCATGGGCTATATTGACTTTGGTATGATGGATCAGTTAGATCAGGACACCAAAGAAACTCTTGTCAGCTGTGTCGTTGATCTAATTAATAAAGATTATCAATCATTAGCCCAGGCTTTTGTTAAATTAGGTTTCCTAGCACCCAACACAGATATCCAGCCGATTATCCCAGCCTTAGAAGCAGTGTTGGGAGAAGCAATTGGTGAAAGTGTCGGGGATTTCAACTTCAAGACGATCACAGATCAGTTCTCAGAGTTGATGTATGACTATCCTTTCCGGGTACCAGCCAAGTTTTCCTTAATTATCCGTTCTCTGGTGACTCAGGAAGGACTGGCACTGACCTTAGATCCCAACTTCAAAATTGTCGAGGTTTCCTACCCCTATGTAGCTCAGCGTCTGCTTACCGGTGAAACCCCACAAATGCGGCGGCGTTTGATTGAGGTGTTGTTCAAAGACGGTAAATTCCAGTGGGAACGACTGGAAAATATGATTGCGATCGCTCGGTCTGATCAGAACTTTGATTTGCTCCCAACCGCTCAACTTGGTTTGCAGTATCTCTTGTCTGAGGAAGGTCAGTTTTTGCGACGTGAACTGTTGTTAGCGTTAACCGAAGATGACCAACTCCATGGAGCAGAAATTCAGAGTCTGTGGAACTTAGTCAAAGATGATTTACCACCAGGACGTTTATTCAATGTAGCTTTGAATGCACTAAGTACTATTTCCAGTGATGGGATTGGGGCTATTTTACCGAAAGCTCCTGCTGTGAGTACCAAATAGTGTGTCAGAGCAACTGGCCGATAAGGAATATCCTTATCGTAACTACTGACTCCTGGCTATTCACTACTTGTTGTTATTTAATTAGCGCTTCCAAACGTTATAGGATTTGGTGGGTTACAGCCCGAAAAAAAATCAATGCTGCGCTTAACCCACCCTAGGAAACTATAAGATTATATTCAGCATTCAGCTATCAGCATTCAGCTATCAGCATTCAGCTATCAGCATATGCGCTACGCGCAGGCTACGCCAACAGCTAATGGGCTACGGGAACAGCTATTGAATAAAACAGGATTGTGAGAATTTTTGATTCCCTATTCCCTACTCCCTATTCCCTATTCCCTATTCCCTATTCCCTGTTCCCTTTGCTATTGGATAAAGTGTCATTCTTTGTAATAATCTTCACAGGCATTAAAAGCATGAAGATTAGGAGTTATTTGTGTATAATTTTTGGCCAGACCCACCGTATTTTTTGTTAATTTTTGGTTTGTTTGCTGGGATTACCTGTGGGCTAGCTTTTGAAGCTACACTCAAAGAAAAAGTACAGGAATGGTATAAGACCAAATCCAGTCAAACCCTGGCTGAAATTAAAGGAATCCAGTTACTGCTCCCATTTGTGGGAATTGCTGTTGGGATTTGCCTGTTTCTAGCCTCTGGGTTAGGAATTTTTGCCTTGCCCTATTGGCTGTGTTACTCAATCTCCATACCTATGACCTTATTTATTAGTGGGCTAGTTTGGTCACAACTTGGTAACGTATTGATTCAGTTAGAGCGAGGTGGCTCCAAAGCTCTAGATTTAGATTCCTGGGAGTGAATAGAAACAGGCTAATCAGCTATCAGCTATTAGCTATCAGCTATCAGCTATCAGCTATCAGCTATCAGCTATCAGCTTATGCGCCTAGCGTATATGCTGATATGGGCAAATCCCCAGACTTTCAATTCTCATTAATCTCTTAATATTAAGGATTTTAAGCTGACAGCTGACTGCTGACAGCTGACCGCTGACAGCTAAATGCTTACCTATTCCCTACTCCCTACTGCCTACTCCCGACTCCCTAAACTCTAGATTAATAATCCTCTTATTTATTAAAAAATCCATAGAATAATATTTAACATTACTAATACAAGCAACAGTAAGCCATTTATGATTAAATCATGACGACTTTCGTGGAGCTTTTTACCTAAAACTAGGCTGCCGCGCTCAAGAAAGTATTTTTTCATAAACCCTGGAACTTTTTCATAGTATGGCTTATACTTGAGCAGATTAATGATTAGCTGTATTAAGCCATAAGTAGTCAGAATTCGGTACCAGGAATAGAGGTTAATCATGTCTGACTAAGGATATATTTTACCAAAATAGCGATAATTGCTGCTGCAATGCTGCCGATTAAACTGATTCTGACAATCCGATTATACTTGCGGACTTGTATCTCGGCCATCTTTTCTGCCTGTCTTTCCATATAATTTTCTAGTTCCTGAGCTAGGGTGGAAACTACGGCAATGATCAGCGCTGCATCATCAGCTAATCCAGCAACGGGAATTACGTCTGGAACAGCATCAAAGGGGGATATTAAATAGATTAAGGCTGCGATCGCTAAAGCTTTTCCCTTCCAAGCGGCATTAGGATCCCGGACCATTTTAGCTAAAGCTTGAATTTTCGGCCAAATTTCTTTAATTGGTCCCCGGTTCATCCGTTCTAAGTTCTGGTCAATTTTTTGGATGTCTTCTGGCTTGGTATTTTGGAGCAATTTGTGAAATATTTCTTTTATCCTCCCCCGGTTCATCTGATCCAAGCTCTGGTCAATTTTCTGGATGTCATTGGGGGAGATATTTTTTTGTAATTTTTCCAGTAGTGTTCTAATCTTGCCAGGGTTGCTTGCTGGTGAGTTTTCCGACAGTTGGGAGATTTCTTGTTCAGTGCTAGATTTTTGAAATTTGCTGAGTATCCCTGTAATCTTGCCTCTAATTTTGCCAGGGTTGGTTGGTGCTGAGTTTTGAGACAGTTGGGGGATGTCTGGTTCAGTGGTAGATTTTTGAAATTTGCTGAGTATCCCTCTAATGCTACCTCTAATTTTGCCAGGGTTGCTTGGTTCTGGATTGCTTACCGTTACTGGGGTGTCCTTAGGAGTTCCTGGTTTGGGTAATTTGCTCAGTAGTGACTGAATTCGCCCAGGGGGTTTTTGTTCTAAGGTCTGGTCGAGTTGTTCTAAAGTCTGGTCGAGGGAGTCGAGGGATTGGATATCCTCTGGTTTTTCCTCTGGTTTTTCCTGTTTTTGAAATCGCCGAAGTAGTCTTTCCCGTAAACCCATTACTATCAACCTTTTTATATACGAGGATTTATCTGTTTTAATTGTTATAGCAATTGTCTTTACCATGAGGGACAAAGTGGTCCCCCTAAATCCCCCTTAAAAAGGGGGACTTTGAGCTTGATAAGCGTACCTCATAAATGCAATAAACACTATATAGCAATTCTATATCCCATGAGGTACAAAGTGATCCCCCTAAATCCCCCTTAAAAAGGGGGACTTTGAGCTTGATAAGCGTACCTCATAAATGCAATAAACACTATAACTAGTATAATGACATTTATGGTAAGCTTATTGCTAAATGGCTAGGGCGTGTCTTCAAACTCCGAGATCCCCCTAAATCCCCCTTAAAAAAGGGGGACTTTGAGTATGGCTCCCCCCTTATTAAGGGGGGCTGGGGGGGATCTAATATCTTGCGGAGA
>NZ_JAAHGN010000680.1:0-4143 GCF_010672485.1 Moorena sp. SIO2C4
TTAACAGGAAACATGGAAAAAATCCTGTGTACCTCATTAAGTTAAAAACCCCTATATAGCAATACCTTTAGGAATTGTGAGAATTTTTGTTGTCAAGTTCCCGACTCCCGACTCCCGACTCCCGACTCCCGATTCCCGACTCCCGATTCCCGACTCCCGATTCCCTACTCCCTTTCCTTTAACATTTTATTGCTAAAGTCTTGAGAAAATGTTTGAATAGACGTATGGGTTAGTATCCTCTAGCTAAAGAAAAACTGTTAAATTTTTCTTAAACACTAATTAGCCAGTGTTACTTATTAGGAGTTTTTTAAGGTGATGCGTGATCAGGTGTTGACCTGGTTAGCAGATAATGTACCGTCTTCTCGGCTACAGCATATATTGCGGGTTGAACAGATGTCTGTTGAACTCGCTGAGCTTCATCATCTCAATGCTCAGCAGGCAGCTCAAGCAGGGTTGTTGCACGACCTAGCCAAATGCTTTAAGCCTGAGCGCTTGTTGCAAATGGCTAGAGATAACGGCATAGAAGTCGATCCAGTCTGTGAAGCCGCGCCTCATTTATTGCATGCAGATGTCAGTGCTATTGTTGCCCAAGAGCAATTTGGAGTCAAAGATGAAGCAGTATTGCAAGCGATCGCTCTCCATACCTTAGGGCGTGAGGGTATGACCCCCCTCAGTTGTGTTGTGTTTATTGCTGATACTATTGAGCCAGGTCGTGGTGAGACACCGGATTTACAAGCCTTACGAAATCTCTCTAAGCAAGACCTATACAAAACTGTTTGGTTAGCCTGTGACTACTCTTTAAAATTCCTGCTAGAGAGTCCTCGTCCCATTCACCAACGTATGATATTGACTCGCAACTGGGCTCAACAGATGTCCAGGAAGACAACAGCTAAAAGAGACGGTAAGAAAGATTGTGTAAATACCTAAAGTCCCATGTGCCTAGCTTTAAGGAACGTTTCGTCAACAGCAGTGTGAGTGTCAAATGAAGAAGCAACGAAAAGAAATGAAAAGAATTGTACAGCAAGTGATTAAGCACAAGAAAACTTAATTACTATTAGAACAGATTGTTTTGTAAAGCGAGGAATTAAACGCTTAATGAGAGATCAAAATAATAAGCCCTCCACCTTAGTAACCCCTGATACCGAAAACCAGGATGCTAGCTATGGGTTAGCATTAACCGTTGCTCAAGCAGCAGATGACCGCAAGGGTGCAGATCTGGTGATTCTGTCGGTCTCAGAGGTATCTTACATCACAGATTACTTTGTAATTGTGACCGGGTTTTCTAGGGTACAGGTCAGGGCAATCTCTCAGTGGATTGAACAGCAAGTAGAAGAGGCATGGAACCGTTTACCTGTGCGAACAGCAGGAAAAGCAGAGGGAATCTGGATACTTCAAGATTACGGTGACGTGATTGTCCATATCTTGCTGCCTGAAGAACGCAAGTTCTATAATCTCGAAGCATTCTGGGGCCACGCGGAACAGATTGAGTTTCAGGCATCCTAATTGCAGCACTCACAAAAAAATAATCATGAAATCTCCCGTTTATGTATGTCCTGTTCCAGAAGAGCAGCAACCCATAAATGAATACCAAGAACTAAGGGACTCTTGGTTTTTTAACTGGGTAAGGCTGGAACTACCAAATTATGTGATGAAGCTGGCTTGGGTTTGGGGGTTGAGCTGGCTGATTTCAGGGCCGATAGCAGCAGTGAGTTTTCCACCGCAAAAAGCGATAATCAAGTTTCTGCTCTGTGGCGGGGCAGGAGCAAGTATATTCTTGATTTTAGCCTTGCTGCGGCTATACCTGGGTTGGTTCTATGTACGCGATCGCTTGATCAGAGAAACCATTGTCTACGAGGAGTCAGGCTGGTATGACGGTCAAACCTGGACAAAAACCCCAGAAATTTTGGCTCGCGATCGCTTAATTGTTTCTTATGAACTCCAACCAATTTTGCGACGTTTATACTGGACGTTCGGATTTTTGATTATAGTCGTGATTGGTGGCAATATCATTTGGCGTGTGTTATCAGCCACCTAGCTCGATTGCTCCAACTAAGCTATAGGGTAGCTTTAAGTCTAATCCATGACCAGGGGAAAACGTACTCAAACACGAGCCTTAGAAGTCCGTTTACTACGGGAAGGCATTATCGAATCAGTTCATTCAGCTCAAGCGGTTGTGTGTGATGACCGGGGACGGATGTTATATGTTGCGGGTAACCCAGAAACCTCGACATTTATTCGCTCTGCACTCAAACCTTTCCAAGCCTTAGCGGTCACTACCACAGGTACCCTTGAGCGTTACAATCTCACGGACCGAGACTTGGCTATTATGTGTAGTTCCCATCACGGCACGATGGAGCAGGTCAGGCAAGTCTTTAATATTCTTTGGCGCTGTGATGTTGACCCATCAGCACTACAGTGTCCCATTCCCCCAGGCCAGGAAAGTTCACTCCAGCATTGCTGTTCCGGTAAACATGCTGGAATGTTGGCTGTTTGTCAACAAAGGCAGTGGCTAATCAAGAGCTATTTGGAGTATAATCATCCCGTGCAAATGTTAATCTTAAGCCAAGTAGCGGAGCTGCTACAGATGCCGGAGCAAGAGTTAATTCTCGCTCACGACGACTGTAACGCTCCGACTTATTTTTTACAGCTACGGCAAATGGCATTATTGTACGCTCTGCTCTCTTCTGGTAATAATCTGGCCATGGAGCGTATTGTCCGCGCCATGATCAGTCATCCCCAGATGGTGTCCGGGGATGGGGGATTTGATACAGAACTGATGCGATTATCCGAAGGGGAACTGGTCAGTAAATCGGGAGCACAAGGGGTTCAGTGTATCGGTCGCGTTGGGGAGAATATGGGTCTAGCCATTAAAGTCCTCGATGGTGGCAAATCTGCTAAGTATGCTGCAGCCATTGCCCTACTTAAGCAAATGGCTTGGATTACTCCTTCGGTAGCAGATACCTTGGAGTCGATGTTTATTAATCTCAGTAAATACAAGCGTTTAGAAGTGGTTGGTGAGTTATCTATGCCTTAAGGGGTGAGCTGATCACTCCCGACTCCCTCCATATAAGCATTCAGCGGTCAGCGGTCAGCGGTCAGCGGTCAGCGGTCAGCATTCAGCGGTCAGCGGTCAGCGGTCAGCGGTCAGCGGTCAGCGGTCAGCGGTCAGGTTTAGGCTCGCGCTGATAGCTGATAGCTGATAGCACCTCAAGTAGCGTGGCCAACGGCCTTTAGCTGATAGCTGATGACTGATAGCTGATAACTGATAGCTGATAGCTGATAGCTGATGACTGATAGCTGATGACTGATAGCTGATGACTGATAGCTGATAGCTGATAGCTGATGACTGATAGCTGATAGCTGATAGCTGATAGCTGATAGCTGATAGCTGATGACTGATAGCTGATAGCTGATAGCTGATGACTGATAGCTGATAGCTGATAGCTGATAGCTGATAGCTGATAGCTGATAGAATTAATTTGAGAAATTTCCAATTTCCCCTTGCCACTTTTGGAAATTAGGTGTTATAGTAAAAAAGACGACGCGGGATAGAGCAGCCTGGTAGCTCGTCGGGCTCAACAATCAAGTTAGCTAGACGCTTAATAGCTTGCTTGAGCATGGGCGGCACGAAGATAAATCTCCGTGTGTTTACCTGTCAAATTCGGGGAAGCCTGTAGCGAGGTAATCCCGAGCCAAGCTCCCAAAGGGAGAAGGTGTAGAGACTGGTTAGGCAGGCACCCTAACGTTTAAGGCGAGGGTGAAGGGACAGTCCAGACCACAAACTGGAAGATCCAGGCAACGAAAGTTGTAGTTGGTACGCATAACCCGAAGGTCGGTGGTTCAAATCCGCCTCCCGCCACCAAATAGAATATCATGAAGCCCTGCAAGGTTATGTCTTTGTGGGGTTTTGTGATTTTGGGGAGTGGGGAATCGGGAGTGGGGAATCGGGAATCGGGAATCGGGAAAAGAATGAATAGCAGTAGAGTGGGCAGGATGCCCGCCGGACAATCTATTGTAACGGGCAAGATGCCCATTCCACCAAGATGCCCATTCCACCAAGATGCCCATTCCACCAAGATGCCCATTCCACCAAGATGCCCATTCCACCAAGATGCCCATTCCACCAAGATGCCCATTCCACCA
>NZ_JAAHGN010000681.1:0-4142 GCF_010672485.1 Moorena sp. SIO2C4
TCTTTCCTGTTCCCTGTTCCCAGATCCGCTGTTCCCTAAAACCAGGTAATCTGTACCTCACCAAATTGAAAACCGCTATACAGCACGGCGGAAATCAATATACTTTTCAAAAATAGCAAAACTCTTATATATTAAACCTCTAATAACTAAACATGTAATAATTTTGAATTTTGAATTTTGAATTTTGAATTTTGAATTCCGCACAGCGGTACTAGTTTTTCAGGTTTGCAATAGGTTCAATAATTAGGAATTAAGGACTAGTAATTTTGACTGGTGCGCCGTTTTTTAGTCCTTCACCACCTGACACAACTAGGGGTTGATTGGCTTGTAATTTTTGATTAGTGATCAGGAGTTTTTCCCCCATATCCGCTAATATTTCTACGGTAAACTCTTGTGCTTTGTCTTGGTAAATGGTATATATTAAGGATTGGTTTTTTCGTTTAATGATGGCATCACGGGGGATAACAAAACTGGGATCTACATCAATGGGTAAATCTAAGGTGGCTTCAATTCCCATTCCAGCTAATAAGTCTTTTGGGGGATTGTTGAGATTTACCCTTACTAGTTGTCGCCGTGAGTTGGCATTGGCTGTAGGCACAACGCTGGTAATCTGTGCTCGTTGCTGCCAGTTAGGTAAACTTCGCGGTGCAGTTAATTCCACATACATCCCTGGTTTGACCTGATTAGTAAACTTTTCTGGTACTTGTAGAAAGATATCGAATTGAGCATTATTGACCAAGGTAATGATGGCATCGCCACCTTCAACATAGTTGCCAGTGTCAACCTGGCGGGATTGCACAACTCCGGCTATAGGCGCTTTAATCGTGGCTCGTTCTGATGCTAGTTGAGCTTGCTCAACCGCTGCAACAGCTGCTGCTACTACCCCTTTCTGGGCATCAATTTCTTCCTGGGTTGGTCCGACTTGGGCTTCCGCTAACAGAGCTGCAATGCGCAACCGCTCACTGATGGTGGCATCAACGGTACTTCTGGCTTCAGCAATCTCTTGCTGGGTTTTAGTTTGTTCTGCACTTAGGGCAGCTTGAGCCCGTAAGCGCTCACTGGTAGCTGCATCAGCTGCTTTTTCGGCTTCCACTTTTGCTCGTTCAGACAGAGCTCCTTCCAGAGTTAGGGCTTCAATGCGTTTTAGGTTATCCTTGGCTTCTTGTTCCCGAGCTTGAGCCCCATCTAGTTCTGCTTGCCGTTGGGCAATTAAATTGGGTTGGACGGCTATCATACCATCAAGGTTGTCCTTTGCTTCTTGTTCCCTAGCTTTAGCGGCATCCAGTTCTGCTTGCCGTTGGGCAAGAATTTCTGGACGGGTTCCCACTTGTAATCGAGCGAGATTACTTTTTTCCTGAGCAAGCCTTGCCTTAGCTTGGGCGAGGGCTAACTGTTGGTCAGCACCATCAAGAATAGCAATGGTCATGCCCGGTTTAACGCGATCGCCTTCTCGGACTTTGACTTGTTGTATTACACCATCCACCTGAGATTTAATCGTGATTTTTTCACTTGCCTCTACTTCACCCAGTAACTGGATCCGTTTAATTCCTTTACCTAAGGTCAGGGGAATAGTTTCTACAGGTCGCGGTGGTGTCTGTTTAGTTTTCGTCTGGGCTACAGGGGGTTCTGGTACTGTCGAGATTTGCAACAAAGCTAGACCTCCTACCAAAAACAGGACTGTGAGTAGCCATGCCGAGGATTTGGCTTTGGTTTCTTCTTGGCTTTGAGAATTTGAATCTGGCTGATAGTGATTAGACACTTGGGGATTTACAGGTTCCATGGTGATGCCCTGACAAAAAGATGTCAAAAAGATGTTTATAGGATAACTTTGCTCAATCCTACTGGCGGCCTCATGAACTCGATCAGAGCAGTTGACTTAGATAGGAATTAGTCTAGCTTTACAAATTTTAATCAAAATTTAATGGTTATGGCATCAAAGTTTTTATATTATTGGGAGAGAAATATTTAATAGATGAGTGAAGCGCTACTTTGTGTCGAAAACTTGCAGGTGGCCTATCCTAGCAGCCAATCCCTTGAAAAACCCACTTGGGCAGTAGATGATGTTTCCTTTATCCTAGATTCAGGGGACCGACTGGGATTAGTCGGTGAGTCAGGCTGCGGTAAGTCTACTCTGGGACGAGCAATCATGCAGTTGTTACCGCAACGGTCCCGAGTGAAAGGACAGGTTAGGTTTGCAGGAAAGTCTGTCTTTGATTTAACCCCTGCACAGCTGCGCCAGTTTCGGGGAGAAGCAGTAGCCCTAGTCTTTCAAGACCCGATGACTCGCCTTGACCCTTTAATGAGTATAGGGGAACACTGCCTAGAAACCCTCAGAGCTCACCAACCCCAGCTATCAGGACGTGAGACTAAAGCAAAAGTAATAGAAACTCTAGATGCGGTGAAAATTCCCGCTAATCGCTTCTCTCAATATCCCCATGAATTTAGTGGTGGGATGCGGCAACGGGTTGCGATCGCATTAGCCTTGTTGCTCAATCCCAAGCTAATTGTAGCAGATGAACCCACCACTAGCTTGGATGTTACGGTAGAGGCACAGATATTAGAAGAATTAACCATGGCTTGTCGAGAACGGGACATGGCACTGTTACTGATTTCTCACGATTTGGCCATGATCGGGGAATATTGCGATCGCATTGCGGTCATGTATGGTGGGAAAATGGTGGAAACTGGGCCAGTGGCACAGATTCTGTGGCAACCTAACCATGATTATACGCGATCGCTTTTAGAAGCAGCTCTACATCTCCAGGCAGTTAAAGACCACACTGACACTAATGACCCTGACACTAATGACAATGAGGGGAATTCCAGCTCTGCCATTCCTACCCCTTTACTAAGGGTTACTAATCTCAAGCAATATTATACCTTAGAAAGCAATTTTATTCAGCAACTGGTATCTCAAGAAAAAAACGTTATCAAAGCTGTGGATAACGTCAGCTTTGATTTATATCCTGGTGAAATTTTGGGACTAGTAGGAGAATCCGGTTGTGGTAAAAGTACTTTATCTCGCACTATCTTGCAATTAGTTCGTCCTACTGCTGGAACCGTTGAGTTTCAAGGCACAAATTTAGCTACACTCAATCGACATTCCCTACAAGAGATTCGTCGTCAAATCCAAATGGTATTTCAGGACCCCCATGCTTGTCTTAATCCTTTAATGACTGTGGGAGAAAGTATTGCCGATCCCTTATTTATTCATAAATTAGCGGTTAATTCAACAGCAGCTAAAAATCAGGTCAACGAAATGCTAGAACGGGTAGGATTAACGCCTGTAGAAGATTACTATAATCGATATCCTGCTGACCTTTCTGGAGGACAACAACAACGGGTTGCTATTGCTCGGGCATTGATTACTCATCCTAGTTTGGTGATTTGTGATGAACCAGTGAGTATGCTGGATGCTAGTGTCCAAACTCAAGTATTAGAATTAATGTTGGAGTTGAAAGAAGCCTTTAATCTTACCTATTTGTTTATTACTCATGACCTCTGGGTAGCACGATTTTTCTGTGATGGTATCGCCGTGATGAACAAAGGTCAGATTGTTGAAAAGAAACCAACTCATGACCTGTTTACTAATCCTGAGCATCCTTACACTAGAACCTTGCTAGAGGCAGCTCCATTGTTAGATAAACAAAGGTGATTTCTAAGCATTCAGCGGTCAGCTTTCAGCTTTCAGCTTTCAGCGGTCAGCATTCAGAATTCAGCATTCAGCTTTCAGTTTTCAGCTTTCAGCATTCAGCTTTCAGCTTTCAGCTTTCAGCTTTCAGCATTCAGCTTTCAGCATTCAGCTTTCAGTTTTCAGCTTTCAGCTTTCAGTTTTCAGTTTTCAGTTTTTAGTTATCAGTTATCAGTTATCAGTTATCAGCTTATGCGCTACGCGCACGCTACGCGAACAGTTAACGGCTAACGGCTGACCGCTGACCGCTGACCGCTGACCGCTGAAGGCTGACCGCTGAAGGCTGACCGCTAACGGCTGACCGCTGACCGCTGACCGCTGACCGCTGACCGCTGAAGGCTGACCGCTGAAGGCTGACCGCTGACCGCTGACCGCTGACCGCTGACCGCTGAATGCTGATAGCTGAATGCTGATAGCTTACTAAAGGATTTCAATAGTTTGAGCAGTGATA
>NZ_JAAHGN010000682.1:0-4133 GCF_010672485.1 Moorena sp. SIO2C4
TCTTAGATCTTCAGTTGGATCTCTATTGTGGCATCCCATACCAAGTCAGCAAAGACTTTACGCGAGCGTGAACTACCCCAACCTACTACGTAGAGGTTGGGGCTTCCAGTTTCACGGAAGAACGCCTTAGCTTAGACGGACGCCCTCGCTTTGGTCTTACTTCTTCTCCACTGGCGTTGACCTCCCCCGTCCCAGAGGAGGATAGCATTCTGATACCTTCTGCTCTAATATTCTTGGCCGCATTACGGTCTCTATCGTGATGAGTGCCACAACTTGGACAAATCCAAGATCTTACATCTAGCGGCAACTCTTTGATTCGGTAATGACAATTAGAGCAGGTTTTAGAGCTGGGAAACCACCGATCTATCTCGACCAGTACTTTTCCTTCTTTTTCGCATTTATAAGAGAGGAAATTTACAAAAGTTCCCCAACTCAGATCAGATATTGCTTTAGCTAATTTATGGTTACGAACCATGCCCTTGACATTTAGGTTTTCAACTACCACTACCTGGTTCTGGTCTACGATTTTCCTAGATAGTTTATGAAGGTAGTCTTGGCGGACATTTCCAATACGTTCATATACCTTAGCTACAATCTTTCTAGCTTTCCTTCGCCCGCTACTTCCTTTTTTTTTGCGGGCAGCAATACGTTGTTTCCTAGTTAGCTTCTTTTCGTATTTAGCTAAATGTTTAGGATTTCCAAATTTAGAAGTCTTTTCGCCATCGTAGGTGATCGCAAAATCCTTGATACCCAAATCAATACCAATTACTTTCCCTTCCTTAAATAGTTTCACATCTGTTAATTCGTATTCTATCAAAACAGAAGCGTAATACTTACCAGAAGGGTCTCTGCTGACTGTTACAGTTTTGATATCCCCGTCTAGTGGCCGATGAATTCTTGCCTTGACAGTTCCTAGCTTTCCAGGGAACTTAAGGCAGTTACCCACTTGTTTGACATTTTGAGGGTACTGAATTGATTGGCGATGATGATATGACTTGAATCTAGGATATTTTGCTCTGCCTTCAAAAAAATTCTGATATGCACGACTAAGGTTGAGACTTACAGATTGTAATACCTGGGAGTAACAGTCCTTTAGCCATTCAGTCTCTTTTTGTTTTTTGAGTTTTGGCAGCATGGAATTGAGCGCAGATTGTTTTAGTCCTTTTCCAGTTGCCTTGTAAGTTTCTATGCACTGATTTAGTCCATAGTTCCACCACCAGCGAGCGCATCCAAAATGCTGAGCTAATATTTGAACTTGCTCTTGTGTGGGATAAATTCTTACTTTGATGGCTTTATGTCTCACTGCACTCAACCTTATTATCGACCTCTATTACTATTATAGAGATTTCGCAGTAAGGCGTCAACCTTTGCAGTAAAATTCCTGAGTCGCTATCCATCCTAGAGACGCGCGCCTTAGTAGAGTGGAGCCTTAATCAAACAGTTTTAACCCTTTTTCCCATAGCCGACCAACCATAAAGGCTCCACTCTACTTACGGTAACTTCAACACCCTGTAAGAGGGTGGGGAATTCCGCTATTTTTATTAAAAGCACAAGGAATAGCTAGGGTTAGCTTGAAGCCGACACTTACCTGTTCGGATAAGCTTCATATTGTATCACCAATCGATTGCAGGCACCGATAAGAATAGCTTATCTCTAGATAAAACTTCCAAATATAACATAATCCTTTACATACAAAAAGTATTCTTAACATTATGTTACATTAAAAGTAACACTATGTCATGTTGGCGCGGCTGCCAGCTATGGATACCCCAATGGATACTAATGAGCTTCTAGAGCGTTATTCAGCAGGTGAGAGGGATTTCCGTGGAGTAGATCTCCAGCAAATCAACCTCAGTGAAGTCAATCTTACTGGAGTAATTTTCAGACGAGTCAACCTAGCTGATGCCAACCTGAGTCTCGCGGTTTTACAGGAAGTCAACCTGAATCAGGCAAATCTGACTGGAGCGAAACTGTGGCGAACTAATTTGAAAAAAACCTCTCTGGTGGAGGCTAACTTGAGTCAGGCATTTATGATTCGGGCGAATCTCACTAGAGTAAACCTGCGCCAAGCCATTCTAACCCGAGCCGATTTAAGATTAACCATTCTTCAGGATACCGATTTGCGAGGAGCCAATTTAACCAGGGCAGACCTGCGCTACGCTGACTTAAGAGGGGCTAACTTGACTGGTGCTTGTCTGCACCAGGCAGACTTGACTAGGGCAAATCTGTGTGATGCTGACCTTTCTCAAGCAAACTTGAGTGGAGCAATTTTGAGTCAGGTAGATTTGAGACGGGTTACTCTCTCAAATGTAGATTTGGGTCAAGCTGAGCTTTCTGGGGCAACGGTACCAGATCAACTGACTAGTGAATATTCAAAATTCCAAAAGCTAACAGCTAACAACTAATAAATAATCCCTTGATCAAAAGGGTTGGTTTGATCACAAGGGTTGGTTTGATCACAAAGGTTTGTTGAGGTAAAACTATCCCCCTCATGAGTGGAGTGGGACTAATTAGGGAGGGATTTCTAGGTGAACAATCCGAATTCGTTACTGGGAGATTTACGGCAAGAGTTACCACATCTGCGCTGCCAAATGTACTTCAAATCTTCCTTGACAGCTCTTTCTCATGCCATGGAAGACCTCGTGCTAGCAGTGGATGACTCTCCCTTGGTGATTGCCAATTTCCAGCATGAGAAGTTTTATCGTCAGGAAGTCCACCGCTATCAGCGAATTGCCCAACGTACAAACCAAGTTTATGTGTTGGCGGCACCAGAATCCGAGTCTGGCTTTGCTGTGGTTGAAGAATCCTTAGAAACTATCCCCTTAGGCCCAAATGATGGTCTTGCCCAAGAGTGGCACCTGGTGATTTTGGCGCAGAAGTATACAGCTTGCCTAATTTGTCGAGAACAACTGACACCAGCAATTTCCATGGATCAGGCGCGCAGGTTTGAGGGATTTTGGTCCTTTGACCCCCGAGTTACCATTCATGCTGCTCGATTGTTACTCGGACGGATTGCTAGTTATCGACCAGAACTAGCCCCAAAAGTGGAGCAGGTATGGCAGCACTATGGTTTGACTACAGAAGTCCCAGAGCAAACATTGTTGCTGACCAGTGCAGGGATTGATATTAGTATTTTTGCCCAGCGGCTAGTAACTTATCTGCAAGCGAGTCAATATAAGCTCCTGAAAGCTTATCGAGTCCTGACCACCAAAGAAAGCAAGGAGCGTCTGATTAATACTATCACCGCCACCATCCGTCGCTCCCTCAATCCCCAAGATGTTCTAGCAGCGACAGTAAAGGAGTTAGGAAACACCTTTAATTCTTGCCGTTGCCTGCTTTATCGCTGTAGTCCTAGTGACCAGCAAGCAAAAATTGAGTATGAATCGGTTGCTACTGGTTTACCGTCCCTAACCGGACAAATGTGGTCGTTAGCAGATAATCCTCTGATTCAAGTCGCTCTAGCTCAGGAACGAGCCATTGCCATTGCTGATGTCACTAAGGCCCCCAATTTACACAATAATCTAGCTCTCAGGACAACTATTCAAGGTTGGCAGATTCGATCTTGGTTACTGGTACCAATACACTATCAAGGAACACTGCTGGGGATGCTGGAACTTCACCATGGCGGTTCGGAACCCTATAGATGGCTCGAAGACGATATTGATTTAGTAGAAGCGATCGCAACTCAAGCTGGGGTAGCCTTGAATCAAGCCCAAGCTTATACTGACTTAACTGAACTCCATAACCAACTAGAAGCCCTAGAACGAACCCGCAATAATCTGATTGCTATCGTTGGTCATGAATTACGAACTCCCTTATCAACTATCCGAGTTTGCCTAGAAAGTTTAGAGAGTGAACCAGAAATGCCAACGGAGTTTCGGGAAACTATGCTTGATACGGCGTTAACCGATGCCGAGCGCATGCGTAAACTGATTCAAGATTTTCTCACTCTCTCTAAGTTAGAAAGTGGTCAGACCTGTCGTTACCCGGAATCAATCCAGATTATAGAAGTCTTAGACTTGGCTCTTTCTGCTCTGAGATCGATTTGGTCACCAGAGACTCTACCAGAAATCAACGTTAAACTACCCTCTGTCTTACCTACAGTCTTAGCAGATGGTGAAGGGTTGGTAGAA
>NZ_JAAHGN010000683.1:0-4123 GCF_010672485.1 Moorena sp. SIO2C4
CCCCAAACAGAGAGTCGTTACCTGAGTCCCCAGACAGATAGTCATTACCTGAGCCCCCAGACAGAGAGTCGTTACCTGAGCCACCAGACAGAGAATCGTTACCAGAGCCCCCAGACAGAGAGTCGTTACCTGATTCGCCAAACAGAGAGTCGTTACCTGAGTCCCCAGACAGAAAATCGTTATCTGAGCCCCCAAACAGAAAATCGTTACCTGAGCCAGCGATAACAATGTCATTTCCCTCTTGACCAAAGAGAAGGTCATTGCCACCGAGTCCTATAATGATGTCATCTCCCTCAAGTCCCAGGATTAAATCGTTGTTGCCAGTACCGAGTAAAACGTCAATATTGGGAGTACCAATAATAAACTGAAAAGGCTGTGAGATTTGATTTTCTAACGATGATGTTTGTACGTCTGACTCATTGGAAACAAACGCTTGTATCTGGGTAGTACTGAACAACAACAGTGGAGCAGAAGAACCAGGTAACTGGGGGCTAGGAACTTCCTGATTCAGGATAGATTGTGGCAGTGAGTTGATTGACTCTAGTTCGGATTCTGGAATTAGGCCGGATGGTAAGTTCTCAATTGTATCTATTAACGTAACCATAGTGAATTTACTCTTGTTTTTGGATGTAGCTAACGTAGCGATCGCAGCAGCTAGACAATACCTAATGGTCATGAGCAGTTGATTACTCAGACTTTGACAAAATCTTAAACTCCAAACTGCCTCCCCTTTGGCCGACTGCATCGCTTTCAGGAATCTTTAGGAAATTTACCTTTTCCCCTTGCCTAGAAAGGTTTTCAGCACTGGTAGTCCCTGATGGGGTAAGCATTCAGCAGTCAGCTATCAGCTATCAGCTTTTGAATGAAAGAGGTAAGCATTCGTTGCATCTCAGTTCCCTGGCCTTTCGGCCACGCTACTTGAGGTGCCCGAGGGAGGAATTCATAGTCTTTGGCTTTGAGTCCGTTGAACTCGTCAGCCGAATAGCTTGTTTTAAGCTGACTGCTGACGGCTGATAGCTGAATGCTTACCTCATGGGGGAGACCCCCATGGCGGCGCTATCTCCCCTGAAGGAGCCCAAAAATGTCAAATTACCATTAAGACCATTAAGGGTTCTTGGTTGCGATCACCCCAGGGTAAACCCATCTTATTTTGGAATGCCTACTGGATATGGAATTCATAGGATAAGTATTTATCCTGATGAATTTTGAAATCTTTTATGAGTAAGGATTCTATAATTTAGATGGGTTTGTCCTGTGAATAATTCGTTTACTTTGGAACGAAAATTTGCACACTCCACCTATCTATAATCCTGGAGATTATTTGTGATTAACTCTATAGGCTCCGATTTGAAGTTACCCATACCTATAATCGAGTTTTGGGATAACCCAAAACCCTAGGGAGTGTTAAGCACCGTGTTTATTCTGGCAACCACAAACTAGGCAAGTAAGGGCACCTTGAATAACGCCAAAACAGCTATCTTACCGATAGGGGCAGAATTCCACTTGCCACCCATTTATCTTTTTTCGTTCTCTGAATAGAAGAGTAATTCATTTCCTGGATAAAATCAAGTCCTATCAAGGATTAATTATAAAATCTTAATTAAGGATAAATTGTGAATAAGTAAATATGAATTCTAGATGAATTATGAAGGATAAATTATGAATTTTATGTAGATAATTAAGGATAAATTGTGAATGATGAGATATGAATTCTAGATGAATTATGAAGGATAAATTATGAACTTCATGTAGATAAATTATGAAGTTCATGTAGGGTGGGCAGTGAACCAGACCGATTCACCAAGCCAAAGCCCATTGCTAGGCACTGCCCACCAACGGATTAATCACAATTGATGTAGATGTAGGGTGGGCAGTGAACCAGACCGATTCACCAAGCCATAGCCCATGGCTAGCCACTGCCCACCAACGGATTAATCACAATTGATGTCGGGTGGGCAGTGAACCAGACCAATTCACCAAGCCAAAGCCCATTGCTAGGCACTGCCCACCAAACGATTAATCACAATTGATGTAGGTGGGCAGTGCACCAGACCAATTCACCAAGCCAAAGCCCATTGCTAAGCACTGCCCACCAAACGATTAATCACAGTTGATGTCGGGTGGGCAGTGAACCAGACCGATTCACCAAGCCATAGCGCAATGCTAAGCACTGCCCACCAACGGATTAATCACAATTGATGTAGTTGATGTAGGGTGGGCAGTGAACCAAACCGATTCACCAAGCCATAGCGCAATGCTAAGCACTGCCCACCAACGGATTAATCACAATTGATGTAGTTGATGTAGGGTGGGCAGTGAACCAAACCGATTCACCAAGCCATAGCGCATTGCTAAGCACTGCCCACCAAACGATTAATCACAGTTGATGTAGGGTGGGCAGTGAACCAGACCGATTCACCAAACTGGCCAAAGCCCATTGCTAGGCACTGCCCACCAAAGGATTAATCACAGGTTGATGTAGGGTGGGCAGTGAACCAGACCGATTCACCAAGCCATAGCCCATGGCTAGGCACTGCCCACCAAACTAATCGTTATACAAAGGTCAAATCCCCTTGGTTATAGCCACCAGACACAATAGCAATAATGTCAAAGCCGAAATTAGGCGCGATCTTCTCAACAGAGTCCAAACTACTATCCCCTATGGTGAGCTGAGATTCAACACCTAAACTCTTACCTCCAGCAATATCATTAGCAATCTGTTCCACTGAAGCAAGACTTTTATCAGAAGAAGAGAAGCCTTGATTGACAGCGATAAAGTTTGATGCAAAGGTATAGTTGAGCCCTGACTTGAGTTGAATTTTATCCGTACCGGATTGGAAATCCTTAAGTAGAGCGTAATCATTCAGACCCAAAAATCCTCCACCACCGACATAGTAAGGATTCTTGCTATCTCCCATCACAAATTTATCAGCACCAGCTCCTCCGGTTAAGATATCAATTTCATTAATACCTGGCTGTTTACTGTTGGGATCAACACCTACGATGGTATCATTACCACCGCCACCAGTAATATTGTCACTTCCGGCACCACCAGTAAGTTGATTACTGTTGTTATCACCAATAATGGTATCGTTGCGACCAGCACCTTTGACATTCACAAAGTTTTGGACAGTGCGATTAAGAACTGGACCATTAACAACATTAATCTGTAAACTGTTCTGTTGCAGATTTACGTTCACAGACGCACCAGTACCAGCAGAAGAGGCATCAATCGTATTAGCTTGACCGGCATCCCCAATAATCGTCTCCACTCGGATCAGTGTATCCTGACCAAGACCACTTTTGTTAACGATTCCGGTGGGTAAAAGAGTAATAGCTCGACCCAAACCAGTGTAATCGACGCTATCGTTGCCTTCCTCTCCATCCAGGACATCATTACCACTACTGCCAATGAAATGGTTTTTGCCAGTTCCCCCAAATAGAGAGTCATTACCAGAGCCACCATCCAAGATATCATTACCAGAACTGCCAAACACAAAGTCGTTACCTGAGCCGCCAGACACAAAATCGTTACCTGAGCCAGCGATAACAATGTCATTTCCCTCTTCACCAAACACAAGGTCATTGCCACCAAGTGCTATAATAATGTCATTTCCGCCACGTCCTAAAATTAAATCGTTCTTGTTAGTACCCACTAAAAAGTCAGGATTGGGAGTACCAATAATAAAGTTAAAAGGCCCTGAGATTATAGATTTCGAGGATAAGCTTTGTACGCCTGACTCATTGGGAACTAACTGTTGTATCTGGGTCAAATTTAACTGAATCGGTGTACCAGCAGACTTAGATAAATCGGGGCTAGGAACTACCTGATCCTGAATAGATTGTGGCAGTGACTTGATTAAATCTAGTTCGGATTCTGGAATTAAGTTGGATAATTTCTGAGTTTCAGTTAGTAACGTAGCCATGGTTAATTAACTCTTTTTTTTGGTATGAATCTACCTTAGCGATCGCAGCAGCTATAAAATACCTAATGGTGATTAGGATTTGATTAGGTTTTAGGATTAGGTCAAGGAGTATAGCCTTTATCAAATAGGTGAAGTACACAATAGCAAGGGGAACAGCGGATCTGGGAACAGCGGATCTGGGAACAGGAAAAAGAACA
>NZ_JAAHGN010000684.1:0-4123 GCF_010672485.1 Moorena sp. SIO2C4
TTTCTTGGGCATAGTTAGGTCTGAATCCTACACTTCAATTATACTCTAGCGCTAGTAAAATGTCAATGTCCGAATTGTGGTATTAAATACCGATTTATCCCTATTTTTAGGGGTCTAAATGCGAGGCCAACCCACTTAATCTTTAAGAATCGTTGAAGTAGTGGTGCGCCAAGACGCTGATACCAAGGCAGTTCAGCCCGTTTACGCTCATGGAGTAGTCGTAGAGAAAAGTTGAGCAGGGCGACTCCTTTGGCTAGCTCTGGATTATCTACAGCGGTTTGCATCAGCGCAATACAACCAATAGAGTTTCCGACTAAAAACGCCGGACCACCAACCACCTCCCGACAGAAATCGGCAATTTGTTGCCCCCAGGTTTCAAAGGTGTAGTCTATTTCTATACCAGGAGTCGGTTTAGCTGAAGCCCCAAAGCCAATCAAATCAATGGCATAACATCGGCAGGTTTCCCCCAACACTGGCAAGGTCTTGCGCCAATGTCCGGAAGATGCCCCAAAGCCATGGACCATAACCACAGCTGGTCCAGAATGACCGTAAGCTTTATACCCAATAGAAAAGCCCTGCCAAATCCAGGTTTTTGTTTCAATCTGATCCCTGATTGGGGCTGTGAAAGAGGAGGACATGATCAAAAAATCCCAAGTTATGCCATAGCGTTACCTTTACATTTTTTGACACTCCCCGCTCTAAAGAGACGGGGATTCCCAGATCTACGATCGGCCTTAAACCTTTGTGTCTTAATCTTTGAAGCTGCCAAAAACTAAGCAATATCTAAACCAAAGCCCCGTCAAAACCAAGGTTTGAGTTTAGCTCACAAAAGACCCAGCGGGCTAATCTCCTTGGGCGTTTAGTTACTTATTGAGAAGTGCCTTATCAAGTCCGTTGCTTCCCTGTTTCACCTGGTTTCGGCGTGCCCCGCCGTACCGTTGTTTTCTCAAGTTTTGTCTTGCTGGGTTCACACACCGATTGGTAGTCGTTCGCGTAGCGTGGCCATAGGCCAATGGTTGGGTTTTTAGCGATGCAGCGCGGTCTTGGGGGTTTCCCCCATGAGCGACTGCATCAAGAAAGGAGGATTTTCCCTACCCTCCGGGCATTACTACTTTCAGGTCGGTAAGTTACGGGTCTCTCTCCCGGCTCAGCCTGCGGTTTTTCAGCCTGTACCCTATACTTCAATTATACTATGGCGCTAATGTAGCGACAACCTCTTGATAGAAGTTTTTTTACGGCGACTAAACTCGCTGGTCACTTTCATCCCCGATCTAATCTAAAGATGCCGGGCTTTCAGTGTTTAGTTTTCTAGTAAATAGTCAGCTGCAGGAGTGGTGATTTTACGGATTGCCTATTGAGCCGCGACAACCTATGGTGAAGGTTGGCAAAATGCTCCAGAAGCTCTTTTAGATTCTGAGCAGGTGGAATAGGCTCGATTAAGAATTGGGTCGGGAAATTTACCCTTGATGCTAAATTCGTCTATGAGCTAATTAGCGATCGCATCATCTCCCCTTAACCAAAGCTTGCATTGTAAAGGGGGTTGACCCATGATCCATCACCCATCACCCATCACCCATGACTATAGAAAAAATCATCATCACCATTGGCAGTTATGCTCCGGATTTTGAATTGCCGGGAACTGATGAGCAGGTTCACCATCTCTGCCGTTACTTAGAACGTTTTTCAGGAGTGGGAGTTATTTTCTTAGGCAACAACTGCCCCTATGTCAATTCCTACATCCCAAGACTCAAACACATTCAAGACGAGTTTGAACATCAAGGTTTTACCCTAGTGGGCATTAATGCCAATGATGTTTATCAGTACCCCGCAGAGAGTTTTGAGGAGATGAAGCAGTTCTGCCAAGATCAGCAATTGAATTTTCCTTACCTTTGGGATCCAACTCAAGATGTAGCTCACAGCTTTGGTGCCCAGAAAACCACTGAGGCATTTTTAATTGACCATAAGGGAATTGTATGCTATAATGGGTCAATTGATGATAATCCCCAAGATGGTGACGCAGTACAAGCCCATTACTTACACAGTGCGATCGCGTCTCTTTTAGCAGGGCAAGAGATTTCAACACAATCAACTAAAGTAACTGGTAGTCCTATTCAGTGGCGTTGACACTCCCCGATCTAAAGGCGCGGGGATTCCTAGATCAACGAGCCGCCTTAAACCGCCGTGTTCCTATCTATGACGCCGCCAAAAATAGGACAATACTTAACCAAAAACCCGTCAAAACCAAGTTCCTAGTCAATTCACGACAGACCCAGAGGGCGATTCTCCTTAAGCGTTTAGCTACTTAATAGGAAGTGCCTTAAAAAGTCCGTTTCTCTTCCTTTTCACTTGGTTCCGGTGTGCCGGAAACGAAACCTTATCAGAGGGTCGCCTTAATCACAAAGGTTAAAACTTTTTACTCATAGCCGACTAACTATAAAGGCGACCCTCTGATTACGGTAACTTCTAACCCCACCGTACCGTTTTCTCGTGCATAGTGATTTTTCTGGGTTCACACACCAACTGTTAATTGATGATTGGGTTTTTAAGGAGGAGATTCCCTACCCTCCGAGCATTACTACTTTATGGTCAATCAATTGCGGGTCTCTACCCCGGTTGAGCCAACGGTTTTGCCGCCTGTACTCTATAATTTATTATACATTGGTTTTGACGATGATTCCGGAATCTTCTAGGAAATCTTTTCACGGCTAAAAGCGCGCTGTTCACTTTGATACCCGCTTTAAAGAGACGGGGTTTCCAGCGGTTAGACCTCTAATAATCCTTAAGCTGGGATTAAAAATCAGCGATCAGCGATCAGCGATCAGCTATGACCCATGACGAATGGCAAATTTGACTGTTATCTTGATGTGGATAACAATTTCATAACAAAGAGTCGTGGCATGGGGATAAAATACCGAAGGGTTTTACTAAAATTGAGCGGTGAAGCCTTGATGGGCAATTTGGGCTACGGCATCTCACCGGAAGTGGTTCAGGAAATCGCAGCTGAAGTCGCTGCCGTTTTGAATGAAGGTGTTCAAATGGCAATCGTTGTTGGTGGTGGCAATATCTTTCGCGGACTTAAAGCTGCAGCAGGGGGGATGGATCGGGCAACTGCTGACTATATCGGTATGATTGCCACAGTGATGAATGCCTTGACTTTGCAAGATGCTCTAGAACGAAACGATATCCCGACACGGGTGCAAACTGCAATCGAAATGCAGGAAGTGGCAGAACCGTATATCAGGCGTCGTGCCATTCGCCACCTGGAAAAGGGACGAGTGGTTATTTTTGGTGCAGGTAGTGGTAATCCCTTTTTTACCACTGACACCACCGCTGCTTTACGAGCGGCAGAAATCGATGCTGAGGTAATATTTAAGGCAACTAAAGTCGATGGTATTTATGATTGTGATCCTAAGCTGAATCCTAAGGCCCGACGGTATCAGAGCCTGACCTACAGCCATGTCCTAAGTCAGGATTTGCGGGTGATGGATAGTACTGCGATCGCATTATGTAAAGAGAATGACCTCCCAATTATGGTATTTGATCTAAGGGTGCGGGGTAATATTCACCGCGCTGTTATGGGAGAAACTGTTGGAACAATTGTGGGAGGTTCCTGTGAAATTAGCTGATGTCGAAACCAGTATGCAGAAAGCTGTTGAGGCAACTCAACGAGCGTTCAATACCATTAGGACTGGTCGTGCCAGTACTAGTCTATTGGATCGGGTGATGGTTGAGTACTATGGTACCCCAACCCCCCTGAAATCTTTGGCTAATATCAACACGCCAGACGCTAGTACAATCACCATCCAACCTTACGACAAAAGTATGCTGAGCCAGATCGAGAAAGCAATTACTCTTTCGGATCTGGATTTGCCTCCAAACAACAATGGTGAAGTTGTGCGGTTAAATATTCCTCCACTCACTAGTGAGCGCCGTAAAGAATTTGTCAAAATGGCAAGTAAGTTTGCGGAGGAAGGTCGAGTCTCGATTCGCAATATCCGTCGTGATGCCGTTGACTCTGTCCGAAAACAGGACAAAAATAAGGAAATCTCTGAGGATGAGTCACGGGATTTGCAGGACGAGATTCAGAAGTTGACGAATAAATACACAAAAAAAGTTGATGAAG
>NZ_JAAHGN010000685.1:0-4120 GCF_010672485.1 Moorena sp. SIO2C4
TCTAACCTGGTCAACGGCTGACCGCTGACTGCTGAATGCTTACATAATTTTAAGTCCACTTCCGGAAAAATGTATTGTCTTTCCAAGCAGAAGCTGTCCGTGCTTCAATAGCAGTCATTTGTTCTGAACTCAACGATTGAAATGCTTGGGCTACTTTAAAATTTGATTCTAATTGCTTGACGGATTCGGCAGCAATAATACAACAATGTACTCCCTCCAGAGACAAAACATAACCCATAGCTTGATCCATTCCATCTAAGACACCATTTTTGAATAACCTGCCATAAGCCGGAACTTTCATAGCAACGACTCCTACATTTTTCTCTCGCGCCACTGGTAAAACAGTTTTGGCAAAAGGACGAGGATGATGAACATCTGCCGCATTGAGAGAAATTAAGGTGGTATCAAAGGGATAGCGCCGCAACCCTTCTGCAATCACATCCGGTTCGTGATGTCCGGTAATACCTAAATATTTTACAATTCCTTGTTCTTTTGCTTCTTCAAAGGCTTTGATAGCGCCATTGGGACTAAAAATCTGATCTAACGTTTCGTGAAAAGAAACATGATGTAATTGCCATAAATCGATAGAATCAGTTTGAAGGCGTTTAAGCGATCGCTCTAACTCTCGCCAAGCCCCATCTCGATCTCGTTGTGCTGTTTTTGTTGCTAAAAATAGATTAGAGCGATAAGCGGGTAATACCTTACCCATATATTCTTCGCTGGGGCCATAACTAGCCGCCGTATCAAAATAACGAATTCCAAACTGTAACGCCGCTTCAATTTGGGCGACGGCATCAGCTTCTCGATTCATCTTCGACAAAGGCGTTTTTCCTGCACCTCCCAATCCAAAGATTGGAACTTTCACCCCCGTTTTACCTAACACTCGTTCTGGCATTGTAGCTGCTGTTGGCAGTTGAATAGCTGCTGTTGCTGACAGTTGAGACTGCTGTTGATGCCATGCTGCACTTCCAACAATACCACCCGCAGCAGCAACACTGGTCACGATCAACTGACGTCGAGTTGTTTTACGTGTCATCGCTCGCCTATTTTACAGTAGGTTTGCCCGTATTTTAGCCTGGTTTCTGCAACCTAAGCATATGCGCTACGCGCACGCTACGCAAACAGCTGACAAAGTACTTGTCGCCAAGATTGCTAACTTTATCTATTCCAATGGTGGAAACATTATCTACGCCGATAAACATACAGGTTTGGCAACTGGAATTAAATCAGGAAAAAAAACTTAAACTCTTATCCCTGTATTGATGCAGCCCTTCCCTATCAGCAACTGTATCGCTTTATGATAACACTAAAAACTCCTCAGATATCTTGACACTGTTCCCTATTCCCTATTCCCTGTTCCCTTTTGATATCAATCTTATGTTTACCTATCACATAAAAATACTATATATAGCAGTCGCCAGGGCAGTTAGGACATGACAAAAGTCTCAAAGCTAAGTATAGCAATAGTTTTACTTCTGACTTCTGACTTCTGACTTCTGACTTCTGCTATATTCATAGTAGCTGAGGAAATTTTAGATGGACTTTACCTTAGGGCGTCAAGGGTTTTACACAGAAATAAATCAGCCAGATGACCAAATTCATTTGGCAAGAGCAGCGCTTTACATAGCTGAGGAAGAATACCCGGATCTGGCTATTGATGATTACTTGAATGCCTTAGATGTGATGGCATCTGAAGTAGAGGAGCGTTTGCCTGAGCAACGCTATCCCCTGCGAGTGATTAAAACTCTTAATCAGTATTTCTATGATGACCTAGGATATTCGGGCAATAGCAGTGATTACTACGATCCCCGTAATAGTTTCCTAAATCAGGTCATGGATCGGCGCACAGGTATTCCGATTAGCCTTTCGGTGGTGTACCTGGAAGTCGCTCGACGCCTTGATTTTCCCATGGTTGGTATTGGGATGCCAGGGCATTTCCTAATTCGCCCAGAGTTTGAGCAGGTGGGGATCTTTGTAGATGCTTTCGATGGTGGTGAGATTTTATTTGAACAAGATTGCGAGGAACGACTAACCCAAATTTATGGTCATCCGGTAACCCTACAACCAAGTTTCCTAGCACCGGTGAGTAATCGGCAGCTGTTAGCAAGGATGCTCATGAATCTTAAATTGATTTATCTCAATGGCCAAGACTTACCTAGAGCGCTAGCCGCAGTTGAGCGCATGTTGTTGCTGTTTCCTAATGCACCGGTACAACTGCGGGATCGGGGGCTGATTTACTCCCAGTTGGGATATTTATCAGAAGCATGCCAGGATTTAGAACGTTATTTGGAAATCCTGCCCCAAGCTGAGGATGCTGATATCATTCGTCGGTTACTAAAACAGATCGGAAATGAGTAAAGGCTTCTATGGATGGGCATGACTAATCACCAATTCCCTAATCCCTAATCCCTAATGACTGCACTCACGTCGGTAAATCTCTTCTGCTACTAACTTAAGGCGTCTGAGTTGGGCTTTCATATCATTCTGAGTCCATTGGGCAGCAAAGCTGTTGAATCCCCAGCTAACGATGGGGTTGGGAATTTCAAATTCAAAACGGTTGACCAAACGGGTGCCTTGTTCAGCTGGCTGACACTCCCAGCGGTCTCGTCCTTTGAAAAAACCCTGGAACTGCCAAACCACTAACCCTGGCTTGCGGTCAATAACCACACTCTTGAGAGTGGGCTGCAACCAGGGAATGTTAATAATAAACCGCGAGCGACTCCCGACATCAGTACTCCACTGCCCCACTGATTCACAACGCAAAATCGGGTTGAGCCAGCGATGCATTAAGCTCTGGTCAGTGATACAGCGCTCGACAATGGTGGCGCTGGCATTAATTTTAATGGATTGTTCAAAAAATTGGGCGTTTTGCATGTAAAATTTCGACATTATTGAACTATCTTGATTACGGTGGCAGCTAGCCACACTACCAGACCACTAGAGTTGTGAGGAGGAAAAATTAATCAAGACTTGATTTTTGTACATCAATTCGCTCTAAATATAAGGGTTACGTCTTGAGTGACTGACAAACCTACCAAGAAATCTTTCAGCTCCCGAGTGTCCGACGTCACATCGGGGCAAATGCCGATTCAACACTCAATCAAGTTACCCAGCTAACCAGCGGGGGTAAGACCCCCTAAGCCAAGCAGTTGACTCCTGTCGGCAACTATGGGTAAATTCTATCAGCACTCCTGGGTCAAGATTTGTCAGTTAGGCAAGATTAAGCCACATCTGTGGAAAATTTGAGGAGTAAAACGTTCTCCATGAACATCTCAACCTTTACTTTTAAATCTTCTTGTCGTACCTTCTGCTCAAGGTTATTTTCAGTCAGCACCCTCCTCTGAAGAGACCAGGCGTAGATAGCCTCCCTTCAGGTAGCTGACCAGCCTAAGACCTTGACCCAAGGGGTTGCCCTTAAGGTAAAGGATCTACGTTGTTGGCAAGTGTTAAAGTTCCTACCTTGGGGTACTTTGCCCGCTCCAAGCTCTAGAACCGAGTCGTTAAACAATTAGACGAGGGCTAAGACAGTGCGGTTCGGAAAGTACCGACCAACAACGTTGGCGAGGCAAACGTTACCTTGTGCAGAATCGGCGATTCCGGCTTTAACTGGAAAGCACAACAACTGCACCTCTTGTTGTCCAGCTCTTTTTGGGACGGCAGTCTATACCGCAGCGTCTCGGTTCCTCTGGGGTCACCAGACGCGCAGCTTCCCCGCTGCTCAACTTATCTAGTTGAGACGATAATACCGTGCTCCTCACCAGACCACAGTAGTCACAAGGAACTTAAAAAACTTAGGGTTGTTTGTGACATTGGACAATTTAAGTAAGAACAAAGACTATGAATGGAACTTGGGAAGGTATCTTCCAAATTGTAGGAGTTGGTGTGCAGCCATCGGCACACCTGGTTTTAGCCCAGACAGGAGTTCCCGCATTAGACCAAGTTTTGGCAGATGGGGGAACCACCTTACTGAATGTGGTTAAATCGATCGCAATCTTAGTCATTGGTCTTATCCTTGCTAAGATTGCTGCTGGTATTACCAAAGCAGTACTGAATCGCACCAATATTGACAACAACATTGCTCAGTGGGCTACTGGCGGTAAGCCAGGAAGCGAGCCTCCTA
>NZ_JAAHGN010000686.1:0-4119 GCF_010672485.1 Moorena sp. SIO2C4
TCCAAAGGCCACGCTGCGCGAACGCCGATCCCATAGCGGTTAGTCCCAACCATCACGTAGGGTGACTGGATGTCAATTGAGCTAAGTTGAGCAACTTCTAAATCTTACTCCTCACTCCCCTCAGCTTCTTGATTCATAGGTTCAGGCAAATCAAAAATAATCACAAATTCCCCATCAGGCATCAAGCGTTTAAGAGCCTTTAAGTGCCCCTCCGCATCAGACCGGTTCCGGTACCGACCAACAACGACCCGTTGCATCTTCGGCAATAGGCGGATGATTGCCCACGGGTATAGGCGTTCGCTGTAAGTCATAATTTAATGTATCTCCTTAACTGGGGGTCTAGAGCCAGCCTTCGGCCTTCGCAAAACTTCAGGCTGGCTCTTAACGTTTTCACGTCAGATGATTCTATTATAACATACAAAAACTTTTATTATAACATATTTTGCAAATTTTTGTAACAAAGTATTGGGGGAATCGGGAGTCGGGAATCGGGAGTCGGGAATCGGGAATCGGTTAAAAAAAATAGCGCTAGATAAACTTGACTAAAGTATAGCGCTATTATAAACTGGTAACTTAATTAACCTAAACATCCCTTAAGACTCCAAAAAATAGCGCTAGATAAATTTCACCAAAGTATAGCGCTATTATAAACCTACCCACTTAATCAAATCAAACATCCCTTAGCACTTATAAAAAGTTAGCGCTAGATAAATTATAAATTTTTGTTAAAAAGCAACACAGTCTAGGAACTATGTGTTATCTTAAATATAAGATTAGCGCGATAGTAAAGGGGAACAAAAAATGAACCAACAAACCAAGATAGTCGGAACTACCCAAGCAGCTTTTCTTCTAGGGATTTGCGTCCAACGAGTTCGCCAACTTCTGAAAAATGGTAGAATTAAGGGCGCTCAAAAAGTAGGCAGATTTTGGCAAATTCCCCTATTTAACGGCTTGCCTAGGGTCAGTCCTGGTCGCCGTGGACCCAAGGGAACCTGGAGAAGAGGTTTCCAAAAGGTGGCGAGTTACATCCACGTCAACCAGAACGTGATTAAGCAAAATAAAAAGAACAACACCTACAACCCTGTGCTCACTGTCAAACAAGGTAACCGCAACACCTACGGTCATTATGTAGAAATCAAGGGTCCATCTCGGTTAGTCTATCAACCCAATTGTCCCAAGGATTGTGGAGCTACGGTGTGGCTGGAAGTTGACCCTTCTGTCGAAATTCTCACTAAAGTTTTTAGTTAATTGCAGGATGGGTATTAGCTTAGCGTTGCTGAATTAAGGAATGAATGCGCGATAATCTGGTTTTATTAAAGCCCCCTAAATCCCCCAATTATGGGGGACTTTGAGAGTTTTGTTCCCCCACCGGTGCGCTTTCCGTCGGCGAATTAAATTCGCCACGGGTCGCACCGCAAAATTGGGGGGCTAGGGGGGCGAAACCATACCCAGAATCAGCAACGCCATTAGCTTGGGGTCATTTCAGCTGGAAGCTGCTTGTTTGCGTAGCTTAAGAATTTAAAAACAAGGTGTTAACTTGAAGGTTAAAACTTTAAAATTAATGGCTTTTGGTGTTCCTTGGCCTAAAGGCCAGGCTACGGGAACGGGTAGGTTTAAATTTGGCAAGTAGACAACTGCGGCCAAGTTTACTGTAGTTGGTTTAATGTTGTTGGCAAAGCGTTCAACTCAAACAGGACGCAAAAGTTATCCCTAGATGACTCATAGATCTACTTACTTGTTACTTGTCAAATTCAGCCAACGCAAAACTTATTCCTATATACACTGATAGATTGACAGATCTATTACATTAGTTGTCAATTTCTTGCCTTGCTCTTGACTACTGTTCCTGTTGTTTGTCACTCTATCACCAGGAAAACTAATTAATAGTTCTTACCTAAGAAAAACAGTTACGATATGGTAAGTAATGTTTAGATTTGTTGCAGTAGTAAAAAGTTCATCTCTGTTAACCTTGGGTGTATTAGCAGTCGTTAGTAACCTAATCCTGAAACCTTTAGAAGCTGGGGCTGTTGTTAATGATCAGAGTCTGGTCTTCGTAAAGGATTCATTGCCACAGGAACCAGTGCCAATTCCAGAGAAATTGAACAAAGGGGATAATCAGGTTTTAGGGAGCGACACTGTAACAAATTTCAACGCCATGGGTATTAACCAGCTCCCGAGTCCTCCAGCCCCAGCAAAAATTAGTCAAGCCCTACCTCCGAACCTACCTCCGGGTATAGAGCTACCGGAGGATCGGCTGCCGGAGAGACCTCCCTCTCTGGAACCAGCGCCAGAACCCCAACCTCCCCAGAAACTTCCTCCTGTGGATGAACTTCTTGACCCATCTACCCCTAGCCCTGATCTACCGGACGAAATTCTGGAGGATATTCCAAGACGAATCGTCATTAAACGCTTTAATATTATTGGCTCAACGGTATTCAGCCAGGAAAAATTAGCGGAAATTACCGATCCTTTCCTCAATCAACCCATCTCCTTGCCAAGATTATTTAAACTCCGGTCTGAGATCACCAAGTTATATGATCAGGAAGGATACGTTAACTCTGGAGCCTATATCCCACCTCAAGAACTTGAAGATGGGATAGTCAGCATTCAGATTATCGAAGGGGAATTAGAAGATATTATTGTCAAGGGTCTGAGTCGGCTTAATTCTAATTACATCAAAAGCCGTCTTGCGATCGCTACCAAGAAGCCTCTGAATGTCAGGCGCTTACTGAACGGCTTACAAATGCTGCGACTCGACCCTCTAATTGCCAACATCTCAGCTGAATTGTCAGCGGGGGTGGAGCCTGGGGAGAGTTTGCTAGAAGTAACAGTAACTGAAGCGGATACCTTCAGCACCCAAATAACATTAGATAATGGACGCTCTCCCAGTGTAGGCAGCTTTCGGCGTCGTCCCCAAATTCGAGAAGGAAATTTACTGGGATTGGGAGATGCCTTGGAATTCAACTACACCAATACTGATGGTAGTGATACCTTTGATGTTAGCTATACCTTACCGATTAATCCCCGTAATGGGACTCTGCGCTTGGCCTATGGCACAACATCTAGTGAAGTAATTGAGCCTCCTTTTGATAGGATAGATATTGACTCAGAATCACGGTTTTATGAGATAACCCTGCGCCAGCCTGTATTCCAAACCCCTACCGAAGAAGTAGCTATTGGTATCACCGGCTCACGCCAGGAAAGTGAAACATCTATCTTGAATAGACCCTTTGCTTTATCAGCAGGAGCTGATGATGAAGGGCGTACGCGGATTAATGCCATCCGGTTATTCCAAGAGTGGACTAAGCGCAGTGAGCAACAAGTGTTAGCAGCTCGTTCCCAGTTAAGTATCGGGATTAGTTCAGGAGATACTACGATTAACAGGGGTGGACCCGATAGCAATTTCTTCGCTTGGCGTGGTCAAGGGCAATGGGTAAGGCTACTGGCACCAAATACTATATTATTAATCCGAGGGGATGTGCAACTAGCAGACCGAGGCTTGGTACCATTAGAACAGATAGGGATTGGGGGTTTACAGAGTGTACGGGGCTATCGCCAGGATCTGATTCTATCCGACAATGGTGCGTTTATTTCTGCGGAGCTGCGTCTGCCAATTATTCAGAATCCTGATAGCGGAACTCTAGTGCAGTTGACTCCTTTTCTTGATTTTGGTACTGGCTGGAATAGAGACGATGATATTGATGATAACACGATCGCATCCCTTGGTCTAGGTTTGCGATGGCAGCAAGGAGATTTACTGGAGGCTAATATCGGCTGGGGCTTGCAGTTAGTGGATGTTGAAACTAGGGATAGAACGTTACAGGAAGATGGCTTCTACTTTTCGGTGATTTTTAGACCATTTTGAACATAAAAATTAAAATTCTAAATTCTAAATTCTACATTCTAATTAAGATAGCGTTTTTCATAGTGATGAGGTGCAGCAAGGGAGAAAATGAATCATGGTCAAAAAAAGGATATATTATGGTAGTCTAGCGAGAGTAAATCGAAAATCCTTAGGGTTGAGGATAAGGCGGTGGATAAGGTTACCTCTAATTGCTATATTAACAGCGTTACTGTGCAATTTAGTCCCTCCGGTTTTAGCGACAGTCCCACAAACTA
>NZ_JAAHGN010000687.1:0-4097 GCF_010672485.1 Moorena sp. SIO2C4
CTACACACTTTGCATACACGTCGCTCTTGGAATCGGGAATCGGGAATCTGGAATCGGGAATCGGGAATCGGGAATCGGGAATCGGGAATCGGGAATCTGGAATCGGGAATCGGGAATCGGGAATCGGGAATCGGGAAAAAATCCTGTCTACCTGATGAATATGATAACCGCTATTTTAAAAATAAGTAATAGATATAAGAGAGTGAAGAAAGATAATTAAATTAAAAAAGTATTGATAAAATTGCCAACTATTTTAGCCTAAAAGTCCTAAGGTATGTTTTGTTTTTTTTAGGCAGGGTTGATTGGAAAAACGTTCAATTGGCTAGACTTCAGTCTATTAATCATTGGTCATTGGTCATTGTTAACCAGCTTTTATCCTGTTTTAAATGATGTTATTGACAGTTCTAATTCGTGGTTTTTAGAAGCGCTTAATCTTCCCAAAGCAGCAAGGGCATGATTGCCCAGTCACGAAGTCAGGTCAGCTTGAACGCGATCGCGTGGCCGAAAGGCCAAGCTTGATGGTTGAACGCGATCGCGTGGCCGAAAGGCCAAGGTTGAAGCTTGAAGGTTGAAGGTTGAACCCGATCGCGTGGCCGAAAGGCCAAGCTTGATGGTTGAACGCGATCGCGTGGCCGAAAGGCCAAGGTCGATGGTTTGATAGTTTGAAGGTTTGATGGTTGAAGATTAGAGGCTTAAGAACTGAAAGCCGGATGTATAACTGGCCACCTGTAACGTTAAACCTGTCAAATATAAACTTTAAAGTTAAATATGCACATTATAACGTTAAACCTGTAACTTGTAACGTTAAACCTGTAACCTGTAACTTTCAACCTGTAACTTTCAACCTGTAACTTTCAACCTGTAACCTTCAACCTGTAACCTTGGCCTTTCGGCCACGCGATCGCGTTCAAGCTGTAACCTGTAACTTTCAACCTGTAACCTGTAACCTGTAACCTGTAATCTGTGACCATTCAACTGATCAGGTGATATATGCTAAAAAAAGCCATCGTATTAGTATCTATCGTACTGCTTGCCTTCGGTACAGTTGTAGCAATTGATAGCTTCGAGGGATATAAAGATAGGATAACCATTGCGATCGCAGCTCCGTTAAGCAATGCTAGTGAATCAGCACAACGCTCAGGCAGAGCAATGGTAGACGGTGCTGAACTTTACATTAACCAAGTTAACAAGGCTGGCGGTGTTAAGGGCAAAAAGTTGAAGCTAGAGGTTTATGATGACCAAGGCAATCCGGATGTGGCACGCCAGGTTGCTCAGAAGATTGCTCAATCAAATGCGATCGCAGTGATTGGTCATTACAGTAGTGGGGTATCTACGGCTGCTGGCAAAGTTTATCAAGACCATAAGATTCCTGCGGTGACCGGCTCAGCTACTGCTGATGCGGTCACCCAATCGAACACTTGGTATTTTCGCACCATTTTTTCTAACAGTGCTCAGGGTACTTTTATCGCCAATTATATCCAAAAGATTCTGGGATCTTCCAAGATTAGCCTAGTTTACAGCCCCAGCACTTATGGCTTGACCTTAGGGAAGACTGTTGAAGAGACGTTTCGGGAGTTAGGGGGAGAAGTAGTAAGTAAGTGGGTATTAGGGGATGATATAGACCAAGCCATAGAAACGATTTATCAAGATTTATTGGCTTTAAACAATAGCGGGAAAGACCCAGGAGTGATTGTGATGACAGCGAATCGCAATCAAGTGGCTGGATTAATTGCAAAAATGAGGAGTTCTGGGATGAATTTCCCCATTTTTGGCGGTGACTCCTTAGCCGAAATATCCCTGGGGCAACGGTTTGAAGACTCCCCAGAGGAGATGGATGAACCAGGCTTCTTTACCAATGGAATTTATGCCATTGCTCCGATTATTTTTGACATTTCTGATGATGGGGGTCAACAGTTCAGAAACGAATTTGAAAAGAAGTACAAACAAGCGCCGGGATGGGTGGCGACTTGCTATTATGATGCGGCAAAAGCCATTGTTGAGGCAATTAAGCGCTCTGATCTTACCTGGGACGATTTACCCAAAAACCGTTTGATGCTCAAAGAGAGCTTAGCAACTATTAATAGCCAGGAAACGGCGTTCAAGGGGGCAACCAGAAATATTTATTTTGACTATTACGGCAATGCAGTAGCACCAGTTTTTGTGGGTATTTTTGATAGAAGAAATTTTATTTCAGCGTTTAGCCAGCTGCAAATAATACCGGACTTACGGGCTGTTGCTAATCTGCAAGAACAGCTCGACAGTGGTGAAATTGTAAAGGTTGGTAATAACTATATGGTAAAAACCCATATCGTTTACACCGGGATGGATATCAATGAGATTAGTCACATAGATGAAAAAACGTCCTCCTATTTGGTGGATTTTTACATTTGGTTTAGGTACCAAGGCGATATTACTGCAGACCAAATCGAGTTCACAAATTATGGCATTGAGCGGCTAGATTCAGGAGAAAAATTGACCTTAAAGGAACCGATAGATACAGATTTAAACGATGATATAAATTATAAAGTATACCGGGTTAAAGGCGATTTTCATGAAAAGTTTGATTTTCATGATTACCCGTTTGACCATCAGACTCTATCAGCGAGATTTCGACATATTAACCTAACTCGGGACAAGCTAATTTATGTAGTGGACTTCGTGGGAATGCGAGATACCACTACAGAAGAAGTTCTCAAAAATTGGGAGAGAGCTAAAGTGTTTGAGAAGATTACCGATTGGAGTGTTGAGAATGCTACCTTTTTCCAGGATACGGTGATTAACGATTCCACTTTGGGCAATCGACGATTTATCGACACAGATTCAGATATCGAATATTCCCGATTCAATGTGGTTATTAAAATCAAGCGGGATTTAGTCAGTTTCAGTATCAAGAATCTATTGCCTCTACTGTTTTTTGTGGTGGTGGGATACCTGTTCATGTTTCTCCCTTTCGATCACATGTCCGTAGAAGCAGTAAGTGGCTTGCTACTAGCGATTGTATTTTACCATTTGAGCTTGATAGAAGGACTACCGGAGGGGGTTGGCTATGTAGTGGCTCTCGACTATGCCTTTTTTATCGTTTACGTACTCAATGGCTTACAGTTGTTGATGGTGGTGATTGGGAATAGTGAGGGGTTTCAGTCTGGTAAAATCAAGATTAGCAAATTAATGGAGTTTGGAAGAGTGGCGTTTCCAGTAATTTTGGTAGTTTACACGTCTCTTCTGTGCTGGCGGTATTTGTAGCAATTTGTTAATTGTTAATTGTGATTTGAAATTTAACATTTGCCTTTTACCTTTTGGAGGTAGCTATGGTGAGCTGTTGTAGGGCATCAGAAATTTCTACAGGTAGTGGGGTGGGCTGATGAAGTTGTCGCGTTGAGGTGGCAAGACTGGCAACAGAAGCAGCTGTGCGTTTTTGTATCACGTCTAAGGATTCTGGCAGCTTGAGTCGTTGACCTTGTTTGATGACTTGTTCCAGCAGAGGTTGCTCATGATCTTGGCAGGATTCACTCATCAATCCTAGCCGGTCTTTGATAACTGTATCTTGGTGAAATTGGCGATAGATTTGCTTGCGCCCTGGATAGGTGATTTTGCTACTGGACTGTTTCATGGTGGGAATGCCATCAATTTCTACTAATTTGTAGACTCCATTGACTGGGTTTCCAGTGACTAGCCGAGTTCCGAGTCCATAACCGTCGATACAAGCACCAGCCTGTTTGAGTCTGGCTATTTCATACTCGTCTAAATCCCCACTGGCAAAAATTGAGACATTGGGTAAATGCGATCGCACTTTTTGGGACAAGGTGACTAAATCCCCAGAATCCAAACGTACTCCAGTCACTTGGATTTCCCCAGCTGCGATTCGTTGAGCCAGACTCTTAGCGGCTGCTACAGTATCGTAGGTATCTATTAATAAGGGAGCATTGGGAAAATAGCGATAAAAGGCCGTAAAGGCATCCTGCTCACTTCCAGATACTGCTGTGATCGCCATCACCAAAGCATGAGCCATGGTTCCTTGAGGCTGACATCCTAATTTCAGGGCTGCTAATACATTAGATGTGCCATCCAATCCAGCTGCTATAGCTGCTCGTGCTGCA
>NZ_JAAHGN010000688.1:0-4094 GCF_010672485.1 Moorena sp. SIO2C4
TCCCGGGAGCCGTGAGCGGTGCGTTCAAACAAGTGGATTTGTTGTTCTCGACGGTCAAAAACTCCTTTAAAACGATCGCCCATGCCAATCGGCCAGTTGACCCCATAGGTTTGTAACCCTAGTTCCTGCTCAATCTCATCGAGGAGTTCTAGGGGTTCTCGTGCGGGACGGTCAAGCTTATTGACAAAGGTAAATATAGGAAGCGATCGCATTTTGCACACTTCAAACAATTTGCGGGTTTGGGGCTCTAGACCCTTTGCCGCATCAATCAGCATCACCGCATTATCAGCTGCTGCCAGAGTGCGATAGGTATCCTCACTGAAATCTTGGTGTCCGGGTGTGTCGAGTAAATTAATCTGACAGTCCTCATAGGCAAACTGCAACACCGTCGAGGTAATCGAAATTCCCCGTTGTTGCTCCATTTCCATCCAGTCCGAGGTGGCCTTGCGCTGAGCTCGCCGTGCCTTCACTGCTCCGGCTTCATGAATTGCTCCACCATAGAGTAACAATTTTTCTGTCAATGTGGTTTTACCCGCGTCCGGGTGGGAAATAATCGCAAAGTTACGGCGGTGTTCAACAGCGTTGAGCAATTCTGCTTCAAGTTCAGTGGACATCCAAAAAGACTAGATAGGGGACTTTCGCTTAATTCTGACATAATTTTCTATATATTATAGCGTTTCTGATAGTAATGACCTACACAGGTTTGTTTCCCTATTCCCTACTTCCTACCTGAGAGGGGTATATTTTTTACTTCATGGTCAAACCTGAGACTTTACCTCAGGATATAAACCTGAAAACAACGAATAAATGATGATTTTTAACGACTAATAGGTATATTTCTCTATGCCCCACACTCCCGACTGGGTCAACCCACACTCACGTCTGTCTTAAAGACCGACCCAGCAAGCCAATTTACCTATTCCTGTTTTTCCATTTCCTTTTCCCTACTTCTGCTATAAGTATAGTCATTAATAACTCATCAATGTCGTGATATCATCCCTAATTTGGGACGGAATTTACGACCTATAGGATAGGCTTATAAACGCTACAATACTGGTAAATTAAAAATCAATATATTATCGAAATAAAGGAGCGATAATATGGTGTATGACCAGAGAAATAACATTGAGTATGACCCCGACAAGCGCAAGCTGTTATCAGCATTATGTCACGGAGCAATTTTCATTAGTGCCTCATTTGTATCCGTGTTAATTCCGCTAGCTATCTTGGTAATATCCGATGATAAAGTAGTCCAAGAGAATGCTAAAGAGTCCCTTAATTTTCACTTTAATGTATGGTTATACGGGATAATTTTTGGGGCTTTGACTTTTATCCTAATTGGTTGGCTTTTCCTGCCTCTGTTATTTCTGTTCAGTTGGGTACTACCGATTATGGCAATTCTCAAGATTCTTGGGGATCCCAATGTATCCTACCGCTACCCATTTATTTTCCGTGTGATTTAAACTAGCGCTATGGTTTGTGGGAATCCTGTTGGGGTGACTGGCTATGGGGTGAGCGGGTGTGGGGTGTGGGAAAACTGAAGAAAATCCTGGGATCGAGGGGTGAAATGTAACGAAATGCAAAGTATAATTAAAACAACACCCCTAAGCGAAAAATTTACAGTATTACCATCACATGCGAGTTGCGATCGCTGGAGCCGGACTAGCAGGGCTTTCCTGTGCTAAATATCTAATAGACGCTGGTCACACCCCGATTGTCCTAGAACGTCGAAATGTTTTAGGCGGTAAAGTGGCAGCCTGGAAAGATCAAGATGGAGACTGGTATGAAACTGGTCTCCATATATTTTTTGGTGCCTATCCCAATATGCTGCAGCTAATTAAAGAACTGGGTATTGAAGACCGGTTGCAGTGGAAAGAGCACACCATGATCTTTAATCAGCCAAATCAACCTGGAACTTACTCCCGGTTTGACTTCCCAGATATACCAGCTCCGGTCAATGGGATTGTGGCAATTCTGCGCAATAACGACATGCTTACCTGGCCCGAGAAGATTCGCTTTGGGATAGGGTTGATTCCGGCAATGCTTCAAGGGCAAAAGTATGTGGAAGCAATGGACAAATACTCCTTCTCCGAATGGCTGAAAAAACAGAACGTACCACCGCGAGTAGAGAAGGAAGTCTTCATCGCCATGTCTAAGGCACTAAACTTTATTGGGCCTGATGAAATTTCGTCTACTATAATTTTGACTGCTCTTAACCGCTTCCTACAGGAAAAGAACGGTTCCAAGATGGCATTCTTGGATGGTTCTCCCACCGAGCGACTATGTCAACCAATAGTTGATTATATCACACAGCGGGATGGAGAAGTACGTTTGAATGCCCCAGTTAAAGAATTTTTACTCAATTCAGACAACACTGTCAGTGGGTTCTTGATCCGGGGATTGAATGGAGCGCCCGATCAAGTTCTCACAGCGGATGCTTATGTATCAGCTATGCCGGTAGACCCTTTAAAGCTGATGATCCCCAAACCTTGGGGTGAAATGGAATTTTTCAAACAGCTGGATGGGCTAGAGGGGGTACCGGTAATTAACCTGCAGATGTGGTTTGACCGCAAGCTGACGGATATTGACCATCTGTTATTTTCCCGATCACCCCTGCTTAGTGTCTATGCTGACATGAGCAATACCTGCAAAGAGTACGCTAATCCCGACCGCTCAATGTTGGAATTGGTCTTAGCGCCTGCTAAAGATTGGATTGGCAAATCCGATCTCGAAATTGTTAATGCCACCCTAGCAGAACTGGAGAAACTGTTTCCCAAGCATTTTGGTACTGATAACTCAGCTCAACTGCTAAAATACCACGTGGTTAAGACTCCCCGTTCGGTATACAAAGCAACACCAGGACGCCAGAACCACCGTCCGTCCCAAGAAACACCCATTGCCAATTTCTTCCTAAGCGGGGATTACACCATGCAACGTTACCTAGCAAGTATGGAAGGAGCCGTACTTTCTGGTAAGCTGACATCGCAGGCAATAAATAACAACAGCACTAGGCTTTCACAAACCAGCGCTCAACCACTAGCCGGCAATCAGAAACCAGAGATTGACACCCCGTTAGTCTCTTCACCCATGCCAAGGGCGAGTACTGAGGGCTGAAGGATGAAAGTTGAAAGCTTCCAATCTCCAACGTTGCTAAGAATGCTCCAACTGCCCAAATCTCAGCCCATGAGAAACCTGGCCTCCCGGTCAAAATCCTACGAATTATGCCGCCAGATTACTGCGAAGTACTCTAAGACGTTTTATCTTGGCACCTTACTAATGCCAGAAGCCAAACGTCGAGCCATCTGGGCAATATACGTCTGGTGCAGACGAACTGATGAACTAGTTGATGGTCCCCAGGCGGCTTTAACCACCCCTGAAACCCTAGAACACTGGGAAGAACATCTGCAATCTATTTTTGCGGGACATCCCATCGATGACTATGATGTGGCTTTGGTCGATACCCTAGAACGGTTTCCCATAGATATTCAACCCTTTCGGGATATGATTGCCGGTCAGCAGATGGATCTCTACCGTAGTCGCTATGAAACCTTTGATGAACTGAATCTTTACTGTTATCGGGTGGCGGGTACGGTGGGGTTAATGTCTAGTGCTGTACTGGGGGTTGACAACTCCACTAGTAAAGCACCCTGGGATCAGCAAACAAACTCCTATAATCCGGTGGGAGAAGCGATCGCATTAGGAATTGCCAATCAGCTAACTAACATCCTCCGAGATATTGGAGAGGATGCTAGACGAGGTCGTATTTACATACCCTTAGAAGATATGGAACGGTTTAATTACACTGAGGATGATTTGTTCAAAGGTGTGGTTGATGACCGTTGGCAGGAACTGATGCGTTTCCAAATTCAACGGGCAAGGGATTACTATACCAAAGCAGAAAGAGGTATTAGAGCCCTAAGCCGTGACGCCCGTTGGCCGGTTTGGTCTGCATTGATGCTCTATCAGAAAATTCTCAATGTGATTGAACACAACCATTACGATGTATTTAGGCGAGCGTCAAGTAGAGTTGGTGAGCTTAAGTCATCTATCCAATCTTGTAAATCATCAGCAAAAGCTTTACCTGGGCATAGATA
>NZ_JAAHGN010000689.1:0-4090 GCF_010672485.1 Moorena sp. SIO2C4
TTGGCTGTGTTGTGGCACTTTGCCGCTGTACATACCCGTGAGAGGTAAATTCTAGAAGTGTTTGTTCTGGCTCAGTGGGAGCATTAGGTAGGGTATCAGGAGTTTTTTGGGGTTGAGCAGATTTCTTACTCCTGGGTTGAGCAGCTGTCGGTTGTTCTAGCTTTTTTTCAGTGGAAGCAATAGAGTTTATTATGGTACGGCGAGGATCACCGTACTTGCGTTTAAGCGATCGCAAATCTTTCTTCAGGGCTTTGAGCAATTCCCGCCGATCATTGAGTAATTGGTGCAGCTGTTCCAGGCGCTGGGAAAGTTCCTCACCCTCGGTCTCTAACTTTTCTCGTTCTAAGCCAGTTAGCCGTCGCATGGGCATGGCCAGAATTGCGTCAGCCTGGATTTCACTTAAGTTTAACTGATTTTGCAGGGAAAGCTTAGCAGTGGTACCATCAGGAGCATTTCTGAGAATGTCAATCATGGCATCCAGCTGATTGAGGCTAGCCAGTAACCCGTCTACCAGGTGAAGACGTCTTTCTTTCTGGGACTGCTCATAGGTATATTGGCGGGTTAGAGTCTGTTCTCGGAAGCTAATAAATGATTCTAACAACTGCCGCAGGGTAAGTTGTCGGGGTTGTCCATCTACCAAGGTCAGCAGGATAGCACCAAAGTTTGTTTGCAGGGGAGTTTGCTTATACAACTGCTGGAGAACCGCTGATGGCTGAGCATCTCGTTTGAGTTCCACCACCACCCGCATCCCTTCGCGATCGCTTTCATCTCGGATATCGCTAATCCCTTCTATACGCCCTTGATTCACCAAAGCTGCTACTTTTTCAATCCAGGCGGCCTTATGGACCTGATAGGGCAACTCACTCACTACAATTGCCCTACGCTGCCCCCGTTTCTTTCGACCGACTTGAATGGTTTCAAGCTTGGTGATGCCTCGAATCGGTATACTGCCACGACCGGTAGTATAGGCATCCCGAATCCCCTCAGCTGCCACAATTTCCCCCCCAGTGGGAAAATCAGGTCCGGGAATTAATTCCCAGAGTTTTTCATCTGGTAAATTGGGCCGGTCAATCAGAGCAATCAAGCCATCTACTATCTCTGCCAAATTGTGAGGAGGAATATTGGTGGCCATGCCCACAGCAATGCCAGAGCAACCATTGAGCAACAACACCGGTAATTGTGCCGGGAGTACCACTGGCTCTTGCTGGGAGCTATCAAAGTTGTCGATAAAATCAACGGTTGCTTCCCCAATTTCTGACAATAGGGCTTGAGCGCCCACGGGAGAAAGTCGGGTTTCAGTGTAACGCATGGCTGCTGGTGGATCATTATCCACCGAACCAAAATTGCCATGACCGTCAAGGAGGGGATAGCGGGTGGAAAAGTCTTGGACTAAACGCACCATGGCTTCATACACCGCTTGGTCACCGTGGGGGTGATATTTTCCCAACACATCCCCAACCACACGAGCACATTTGCGGTATGGTCGATCTGGGGTTAACCCTAATTCGTGCATCGCATATAGGATACGTCGATGTACGGGCTTAAGCCCATCACGGACATCAGGTAAAGCACGCCCCACAATCACACTCATGGCATATTCAAGATATGACCGTTGCATCTCCAAATGCAGGGCTGTGGGAATGACATTACTGTTTTCCAGTAGGTTCAGCTGTTTTGTCATCAAAAATCCTCCAAGGAATTGACCACCTAAAAAGCGTTAAGGGGGCGGACGCCTAAACCCGTTAGGGTTAGCGCCCGGGGAATTACCGCCAATAAATTTGTCGAGCGGTAGCGAGTCCGTTGATTCAAAGTCCGTATTGATAGCCGTCCGCTCGCTGAATGGTTTTTAGATATTTCGGATGTACATCAAAGCTCCTTATCTTAGTGCTCAGCTTAAAAGATGGCCTATAGCGAATCGCAATTCGTCCGGTATACTGCCCCGCGTATTTACCTAATGGGATATCGGCCTTGACTAAATCCCCGGTTTGAAACCCCATAAAGAATTTCTGTGAGGGAGCATGTCCATTAGGAAAGCCATATCGGTCGGTTCGACATCGCTGCCGCCTGCCATGACCTTTGGCTTTGACAATCAGAGGTCTGAGCCGATTAATTAGCAGTCTTTCGGGTGTAGAAGTACCAACACAAGCCGCGTCTGTCCAATGGGTTTTAGCAAGCCCCTGGAGTTTGCGATTGAATTTAGTCTGACCACCAGTACCCGTTTCCACAGGTAACCCGTACCCTTTGAGTCTCCTGAGCAATTCCCATCGGGTTGAATTAACCGCCGCCGCATCTTTCAAAGGAGTTAATGCTTTGGTTAATAACCGCTTTAACACGTCCGGTTTTTTCAGCAGAAACATCTCCACCGGCTGATTTCCCTTAGCTTGGTTGCAAGGGCGGCAAGCCAGGGTCAGGTTGCTGACTCGGTTAGAGCCACCCTGGCTTAAAGCTTGAATGTGTTCTATTTCAAGAGGAACACCATCAGTACTGCAATAAGCGCATTTTCTACCCCATTTCTCGAGTAAATATTCTTTGACTTCAAAACCGAATAGTTCTCCTCGCTGGTACTCAACGCCGCTAATTTCGGGGTTCTGCATTTTCTGCATATCAAACCTGACTAACTCTTGAGAGAGTGCCGTGATCGGACATACCCTTAGAATCCGCCTGACCCAGGTTTCGACGTTCGCAATCCGACTTTCAAGAGATGGTGGGAGCCAGCCTTCTTTTCGAGTCCGGTTAAGAAACCGAGGTTTGCGATATCGGAGTTTACGACTACGCCGCCTTTGTCTTAACTTTCTACGAGAGTCTAGAGATTTCTTAATCTGCTGCCCTCGGTGTTCAATCTCGAAGGCATTAGTCACCCGTCCGGTCTGCTCTTGAACTATGGCAATGCCGGTTTTTTGGGAGCCTGGGTCTATTTTGAGTCGGTAGGGATGGGTAACTGAATCCTCGACCGTCCTGTCTAGTACTACGATGGTGAAGGGGTAGCGCTTGAACACCTTAGCACGCCCCTTTTTTAGCAATTTTCTTGCCCGTGCCGGATGGCAGGGGTCTAGAGGAAAGAGGTTTTTATCGTAAACAAAAGTGTACATTACTGTACCTCTCAATTTCTTGGTAAGGTTTGCCTAGACGGTGTTAGTACTCGGTACTTTCCGGATCACACTGGCTTTCCCGAATGGCCTGTTTAATCACCCGGTTGTAGAGCTTGGAACTGGCACGCATTCCAAGGTACGAACTTTAACTCTTGGTACTAACGGCTGCGCTTATTTTTAAGGCCGTCTGGTCAACAGGCTTTATTCAAGCCCACACTGTACCCGCATCGGGTCAGTGTGCGGTAGTTGACAGGGTGATCGGGGTTTAGGGTATAGGGAAATTGCACGCTCGTTAAGGCTACGGTACTCGAAAAGATCGGAAAAATAAGGAGAAGAGAATGTCTTCTTCACCTAATCAAGTCCCCTTGATCTTTCCATCTGCTCTAGCATCCAGCTTAACCAGCGTGACTATTGATGCATATAGGTGATGCATATAGAAAAACACAGACACTAGCTCACCCTAAGTTAAGTATTCAGCTATCAGCTTTCCGCTTTCAGCTTTCAGCTATCAGCTTTCCGCTTTCAGCTTTCCGCTTTCAGCTTTCCGCTTTCAGCTTTCCGCTTTCAGCTAATGCGCACGCTACTTGAGGTGCTTTTGAATAAGCGATGGAGCGCCGACCTGCGGGGGTTTCCACGGGGCTTTCAAGGTGCGGACGCAGGTGACCCACGCAGCCCCTCCCCACTCGCGCTTTGCATCAAGACAACAGGTAAGCATTGGAATAATGCTGAGTTACGTTAGCTGAGGGCTGACGGCTGAGGGCTGACGGCTGAGGGCTGACGGCTGACGGCTGAATGCTTACACCATAAAATTTGAGCATCTGGTTCCAAAGCCGATTTCCCGCCTTAAGATAGTGTTGCTTAGCTAAAGCACGACTAAAGAAACAGGCTCAAGCTTAACCAGCCAGAAGCTTCGCTTCCAGCAAGCCGTTCCACTGTCCCCAAGACACTACAATGTAAATTTGGATGCAGTGTGGGTTGGCTTTTGCCAGGAGCGTCAGCTT
>NZ_JAAHGN010000069.1:0-13898 GCF_010672485.1 Moorena sp. SIO2C4
TCCTACCGCTTCCAGAGCCTCTTTATTGTTTGGGTCGATGGCTAGGACTTGTTGATAAGCAGCCCAAGCATCTGCATCTCGCCCTGCTCGCTGATACGCTATCGCTAGACCTAACCTCCCTTCCTTCGATTGGGGAGAGCCTTTTAGAGCTTGTTCAAAGGTTGCGATCGCATTATCCACCCATCCTTTCTTTAACAGAGAGTAACCTCGGCGTACTGCAGAAGTAACTTGTGCTTGGAGCGCTGGTACCACCGATTCAACTGGGCTGAAGATTAATACTCCTGCTAACCCAAAAACCATCAAAAAGACCCACCAACGCTGCCAGTGGAAATTTTTTTTGCCAAGAGAATCGTTATTCATTGGTCAAAAGCATGAAGTATGAAGAATGAAGTATGAACTATCAAGGATGAAGGATAAACTATCAAGGATGAACTATCAAGGATGAACTATCAAGGATGAATCAGTGTCTATGTTCTATCTATCTGAGTAATTCTATGAGCGAGTAGCTTTAAAAACCCATTACTCAGCACTGACGCACTCAGCACTGACGCACTGACGCACTGACGCACTGACGCACTCAGCACTCAATCCCAGAGATCACTCACATCAAAATCAGCCCTGACTCGAACACCAAGAATTGTATCTGAAAACTGATCTCGTCCTTGCAAAGTCACACCTGCACGCACATTAGGTGAAACACGCACGTCATAGAACAATTCCCAAACATCTGGTACTTTATTACCTTCGTCCCGGCGCAAGTCATCATTAGACAATTGCCGACCATAGCCAAGCCCTAGTCGGTCATCATCCATAAACAAATCTAAGAGGTTCAGACCCACACTGTAGGTATCCCCGCTTTCATCTAAATCAAGATTTTCGTACCAACCATAGCGCCCAAACAGTCCCATCTTGAGGGCAGGAATATATAGTTCTCCATTAATCCCGTAAGCTTCTTCGCGGTCAGAGGACTTCGGACCAAACTCGTTATCCCCTCGGTTCAAAGAAAAAATTTCCTGGAATCCATCTTTCTGAGCATCCCGAGCCGATAGGTAAGTCCCCCGAATGATTGCTGTACCTACCCGGAAAGCTAGCTCTGAAGAAAACCCATCAAAGGCAAAATCATCCAGGTCTCGGTCTGAAGAAAAGCCCGCAGCTCTTACTTCCAGGTTGTCGGTTAAATTCCAGTTGAGCAGCACCCCCGGACGGGACGCTATACCTGCTGCTGCCAGAGCAGGATTCGTCTGAAACACCGGGTTAAAGAAATGGGTCGTGCTATCTTTAGCAAAGCTATTGCGGTCAAAATAAGATGTCAAATCCATTAGACCAACCACAAAGCGCAGATTAGAATAGCTAGGCACAGAAGTGGTAAAGTAAAGTTCATTGAGACTTAATCCCGTTTCCTCGGTGTCGGAAAAGCCATCCCCAGTGGTGAGGTCAACTGTGGCACCAAACAAAGCATGGGGAGAAAGGGGATAAGTTCCTTGCAGCCGTAGTCTTGCTGATGTGTCTACCTGATTCAGAAAGGCACCTTGTACGTTTAGGGTCGGAGCTAACGGGTTATCATCCTTAGGGTCAATTTCTGGAATTAATGGACGCTCTGGTGCTTCCTCAAAGTTGGTTTGTGCCAGCTTCTTAGGCTCAATCGATACCCAATCATCTTCACTGGGGTAGAAGCTCTTAGGCTCATATTGCTTGGATAAACCTACAGTCTTATCAAAGTACCTCAGGCAGCTTTCGTTTGTGTAGCCACAACCAAATGCTTGTCGGCTGCTAACCGAGTAGTATTGGCTGTTCGGGTTTGCTTGAAACCTAGCCATCATCCTCGTGCATGAATCCTTAACAGCCCAGTCCTCCTGGGCCTTTTCCGACAAATTGCTAGAGTTGAACCTGTCCAGCCGGTCTTGGTCTGTATTGCTCCAGACGTTATGCTGTGATGGTTTCGACGTTTCGCTCTTAGGGCTAAGAGGTTTTTCCGAAACAATTTGATCCGGAAGACTAGGACATAGCCCCGAAAAATAAGCATGGGCTGGTTCTGTTTTCAGACTAGCAACACCTAACAAGAGTGATAGGGTGATCGGGGCTATAAAACCCCATTTGGCTAAGGGGGAAGTCGAGCCAATGGATAATAAGTAACTTAGCTCAACGGAACGCTTTGAGGCGCTCATGCTTGGTTGATTATTAGTATCAATAGCAATAGGGATTTGATTTATGTCTCTCATGAGCACCACAATCAATGAAATATAATTGTGCTTAGTTAACATTTATGGCCAATACAGCGGTTTGCAATTCAGTTAGGTACAAAGTTCTGGGTTTTTAGGGAGCTTCGGAGCTGGGAGCTGGGAGCAGGAAAGAGGGAAGAGGGAAGAGAGAAAACAATCCTGTGTACCTGATAGTTATGCAAACCGCCGTAAATGTTTTACCAGCCGAGAAAAGCTGCTCCGTTTTTTTTTTAATTGGGGCTAATTATATCATATAATTAAGTAAGCTTGATTAGTTTTTTCAAAGTCTTAGGTTTAATCCGATATCATAAGGTTTGGTAACTTCTGAATGTTATTGAATACCAATGCTACTATACTTAATGTCACTTTCAAATTCATACAACAAAAAAAAATATGATTTTTAGGCGATATTTAAATCAATGAAAATATTCATCATATAAATAATATAAATAGCTGGCTAAAACCCTAACAAAAAAATATAAATGAATAAAAATTAACCAGGCCAAGCATTAACATTAATCATCCCCAAAAATTACCCAAAAATTTTTTTTTTGTTAAACTTTTATTTAATCACAATTTTATGCAACTATCGACTATGCACAAAACCTTTATTTTTATTTGTACAAAAAAAATAGTCAAACAAAATATGACCCATTTGTTAAAAGGGGTATTTAGCATCTTTATACTCTTACTTTTAAGTAATGGATGCACCCAGCTTCCATTACCAGGACGGCAATTAACTAATCGATTACTCGGTCAATCTTCCAAAGCAATTTTTCAGCTTAGGGTGACCAAATCAGACCGTCCGGGGATCTACACCGTAGCAGGAACCACGAATCTTCCCGAGGAAATTCCCATCACGGTAGCAGCGATTCGCTATTTGCACCCTAATCAACAGCTCTCTTTCAACAGAGACGCAAATTTTATCTATTCAATTCTGGCTTATCAAAATGTCGATGTAAAGAAGGGAAGATGGCAGACCGACTTGAAACTATGGCAAATTGCACCAGACGGTCAGTTTCAAGAAGTCTGGCAAATGGATCAGTCCAAACTTGGGTTATCACTAAAACCAGCAGAGGAAGTAACCTTTGTAGCCACCCTCGCCCCCAAAGAGTCCCTCTGGGAACTAGAAGAGGACTTAAAGAAGCAGCGAATAACCCTAGCAAGCAGCCTGATCAACAATACATCGGATGGTCAACGGTATGTCCAGGCACGTCAAATTCTGTCCGTTGCCTTACCCACCGGTCAGACCAAACCACCTGAACCTAGACCTGAGGATATTAATGATGGCTGGGGCAAGCGGTATCTGCTGCTACCAGAACCACCGATTATTTATAAGCTTGACAAGCCTAGTCAACGTCGAATCGATGCTCCCCTTTCAACTCCTGAGTTTTTACAATGATATCTGGTTTAAGGAGTGATGGAGTGATGGAGTGATGGAGTGATGGGGTGATCACTCCATCCCTCCGTTCTTGTGCTTGGACAAAAGATAGTGTGGAAAGGGAATTTTCCTCACCTGTTTATCCCCTCATCTGTTCATCCCCTCACCCCTTGAGAGTACTGATACTAATATCGCCCATCACAACACACTGGCAAGCTAGAGGTGCGTGAGGATTGTCTGGAGCTAACACATCAAGCAAATCCTGCTCATCAGCTGTGATAGGTGTCAGGTTTTCAATGCCCCTGACTACCTCCATTAGACAGGTTCCACAGGATGCTTCCCGACAACCAAAAAGAAGGGAAATGGGATGCTCATCGCAGATGTCAGCTAGGTTTTGGTTAGGTTCGACCTCAAGGGTTTTTTGATCGTCTTCAACGTGAATACTCACCATAGCAACAATTTGGGTCTTTCATTTATAACATTACTGGAGCAGGAGCTGGCACAAGTTTGGGCGTTGCTGAATCTTCGAATGAATAGGAGTAGAGTGGGCATCCTGCCCGCCGGAAAATATATTGAAACTGGCAAGATGCCAGTTCCACCAAGATGCCCATTCCACAGGTGCGACCCGTGGCGAATTTAATTCGCCAAGGTCAAGCGCACCTAAAAACTCTTAAAATCATTCCATTATTAAGCAACGCAAGGTGCATAGCCAACAACTATGGGATTGCCTGGAAATTCTGGCAAATATTCTGGATTAACTCCCCAACCTAAAGTGATTACTAATTGAACATCTAATCCCATACAAGCTTATGCAATCATTTTAAAAACCCAAAAAGCCGAGTTTTTAGATTTACCATAGAAGCATAAATTAACGGTTATCAAGTTAATTTTTCAGAAGTAAAGGGAATTGATTCTAGACTAAATTAATTTGAATAATGATACGGACATGTAAAATTAAAACAAGACGGTAGTTCTTTTCTGGTAAATTCAAATTCAGCAGGCTGTTGACTAAGTTGAGCCAATTGATAATAGTGTTGATTCACCTTATTATAGGGAGATAAATTCCACTGTTTACGATGATCATGAATAACTTTTCCCAGAGATTTACCCAGAAAAGAAACCAGTGCATAACCTAGTCTGTTCCGTAGAAGTTCCCGCCATGAAGGGTCATAATTTCAGGATGTGGTAAAGGGAGGAACACTTATTTCCCGATTCAGCATTAAGGCAGTGGATACACTAACAAAAGGAATGTTTAGATAGTCAGCGATAGTTCCTCCTTCTGGAGAAGCTTGATCGACTAACAATACCTCTATACCTGCTGTTTTAATTACTTCTGGGGTATCCCTAAGAGACATTTTGGCTACATTTAAAAACCAATTCATTGTATAATGTAATGCCTTAATTCCACTCAGATTACCTAGTTGAGTAAATACGTCTTTTGTTGTTCCTTTGGGAAAATCAGACTTGCCAATCACCTGAAATTATAATCCTCTGGCTAGAACTTTTGGTTGAGGGTCTTCAATTCCTAATACGGTGACGCGATGACCACGCTGTTTCAGTTCGTAACCTAAAGTAGTGATAGGGTTAAGATGACCAGAAGCAGCAGGACAAATTATGCCAAAATGAGTCATGATATTTGATCAGCAAAATACGTTTGGAATGGGTGCATCTCAGTTTTGCAATTATGCAAAAATTCGGGAGAAAATTCCCGCGCCCCCGCCCCGCGCCCCCGCCCCACAATTGAGATCTTTTTTACAAATATGAGATGCACCCTTTGGAATTGAGTTTATAGCTATAGCCCGATTTAATGGGACTTGAGAAAAAATTCAGCTCAAATGTAACCTAAACTGGCTTTGTAAGGGATGAATAGCTTCCCATACTTGTCTAACCAATTGATAAAACGACAAGATATGGGGTAGGAACTGCTTCCGCAGCATTCCTAGCCTTGATTGTTAATTGTTAACGATAGCTAGCATCGAGATCAGTTTATTCCTAAAGTTATTCCTATAATGGGGGACAATTACTCCCAGGATAGACTGCGGCAGTAACGTCTTATTTAACCTAACTATTTTTTTTGCGTCTCCCTGTAGAGCGGGAAACGTCTTGACCAAATCACCCTGCTGATGGAAAGCACTTCTTTGCTGGCAATCACACAAAGTAATTACTATATTAGTATACTAATATACCTCATATCTTGCACTAGCCCCCCAAACTCGTGCATAATAGGGTTATATAGGGGCTATATAAATGTAGACGCTTTCTTCGACTTGCCGTAGGCTAGTCCTACTTCAGTGTGCAAGTTAAGTGTGTAACAGCTGATTCGAGCTCCACCAACTATAACTTGAAAATAATGCTATTGACAAGTGCAATTTTGGTTATATTAACTAACTTGTCGTTAATGTCATTAGCCAAATCTTAAAGTGATTTTAGCTAAGCTCCTGATTGATTAGAGCAGTACTTCTGACTATCACGATAAATTCCGAGACTTTTCCCCTGACCCCTTGTTAGGTAATATTTTCTGCCAGCCAGTAAATAGTCACTGATTAATTACACTAACTTCATCCATTGAAAAAACTATTTATATAAGCTTTACACAGATGATAGACAACCTTGTTATGATAATGGACAACGAGTGAATTTTTGGTTAATCTAGTGTTGGGAAAGTTTTTCTGTCCCTACAGGGTGTATCCAAGTTTACTATAGTTACCCTTCACTCTTGGATGTCATGGTGCAATGCAAATGACGATTCACCCCTCAATTTTTTTGGAAAAACTTAAAACCGTTTAATTTTTGAATCTCAGCTCCCATTCATTTCTGAGATATAGAATTCAGGTAAGCAGCTACTACCTAAGTTAATTAGGTAATTTTTACTAGTCACATCACATGACCTATTGTACAGTTTTAGTTTGGGTATGGCTGTTATTTGTGTAGAAAATCGATTTTTAGTTAAAAAAATAATTTAACTTCAAGAAAACTTTCCGGAATCTACTCTAGCTAGGATGTAGCTAACTATTAACCCAAGCAAATCAATCATTAGTATTGATTTTTTTCATCAATTGATTTACAGCGGATTAGAGAAAAATGAACTCCACCTACATCAATAGCTACAGGCATGATAAAAAACTAAACCCCCTTTCCTTATTGGCTCAATTATCTAGTCGCCATGCCAATGGATGTTTACAAGTATCTAGTGGTTCAGTTTCTTGGTCAATCTATCTAGAAAATGGTCAATTAATTTATGGCTCAAACTCGATCAACCCCTTTGATCGCCTAGACCATTACTTATCTCGTCTAAGTCGTAGAATTCCTACCCTTGTTAGTGCGGTTCGGGTTCAGGTTCGCCTGATCTTTGAAGCCAACTTAAACAGTCATTCAAATTATCCTTCAGATTACCAAGCAATTTGTTGGTTGGTCAATCAACATTATCTGAATTCCGTTCAGGCAGCAAGTCTGATCGAAGAATTGGCTGAAGACGTAATCGGTTCTCTGCTGTCAGAGAAAGAAGGAACTTACCAATTACTGGAAACTAATCCATCTGAGGATTTGCCTAAATTTTGTAGGCTTGACCTTCGCACAATTGTTGAACACTGTTACGAACAGTTACAACATCAGCACTCTTCTAACTCAAAGCCAGTGAATAATCCCTATAGCTCTAATTCTGTAGTCCCAATCGGAAATTCTACACCATTGAACTCAATTCACGAATCCTCTCTAAATAACTCGGCTCCATTAGAGCAGAGATTTCAGCATCATACCTCGGTTAATCAACAACCAACGTCTACCAGTAAAACTTACAAGATTGCTTGCATTGATGATAGTACAAGTGTTTTAAATGCCATCAACTCCTTCTTAGAAGATAAAAGTTTCTCTGTTGTCATGATTAATGACCCAGTTAGGGCATTAATGCAAGTTATCCGCATTAAGCCTGACCTAATTTTGCTCGATGTTGCCATGCCAAACTTAGATGGTTATGAGCTATGTTCTCTGTTACGAAAGCATTCACTTTTTAAACATACCCCAATTATTATGGTAACAGGGAATACTGGTTTCCTAGACCGAGCTAAGGCTAAACTTGTTGGAGCATCTGGTTACTTGACTAAACCGTTTAACCAATCCGATCTCCTCAAGATAGTGTTTAAACATCTCAAATAATCATTGGGTAACTATCTACTTTATATCTATGAAGGATAAAAAGCTGAATTCGGTGTTGATTTATTAAGACATTTAGGGTGGTTTTATAAATACATATCCCTCTATAGGTTATTACTATAGATTATTTTATTGGTTATAGTTGACCTAACCAATACTTTGACAAACTCACCAATTATAAACTCACCAATTATTGGTCTCCTCACATAGGTTAACTTGTGAATTAATGAATACCTCAGCCCTAGCCCATACCCCCCAGACCTGGTCTCAGTTAGCTAGTATAACCAAACCATCTGAAGAACACAATAATATCGGGGATGCTTATCTTAAATTTTTGTTAAATGAACAAACCCCTGCGGTTATATCTATGCATCAAGCCCAGGAAGTTCTAGTCTTGCCCCAAGAGCGTCTGACCCCCATGCCAAATATGCCCTTCTACGTACAGGGGTTGATGAATCGGCGTTCTCGTGTGTTGTGGGTCATTGATCTAGCTCAAATGCTAGGTTTACCGACGGTAGAAACCAATGTTCAACAGTACAACATAGTGACGCTCCGTAATCAGTCAGCGTCTTTAGGGGTTGCCGTCCAAAGCATTGAAGGGGTGTTGCGACTAACACCCGATTGTATTCAATCTCCACTGGGACAAGTGTCATCGGGTTTGGTTCCCTACTTACGAGGATGCGCTTTGCAAGAGCAAGAAATTTTGTTAGTACTAGATGGTTTGGCAATTATGGCTTCATCTCTTTTACACAACACCTAATTTAACGGGAATTGACTTAAGCTCAATGGGAGCTGTTAATTGTTGATTGTTAATTTAATACTATCCGAAAATAGACCATTTTTTTAAAATATAATAGATATATCAATGCTTTTATAAAAACTAAGTTAGTAGCCAGGTAATGGTGCTTTTTTATGGTGAAACAGTTTGATAAATCAATATATAATAATGAAATTAATAAGGATTTAACTAGTCAGGGGGTAACCCAAGACAGGTATCGTCACCATGCCGAATTGGACTCAGTTATAAATGTGACTAGGACAGAAGTAACCCAAAACTCCAATCAGGATGGGGTTGAGCTTATAGGCTCCACTGAACCACCTAGCACTTCCAAAAGCTCTGGGGGTCTTAAACTCAGCTTAAAAACTAAAGTAACATCATTATTAATCACCCTAGGCACTATTCCTGTACTACTGATTGGCTCTATTGCCTATAACTTAGCCAACCAATCTATTACCGAAGAAATTTCCCAAAACAACATTGCTAGGGTAGTTAGCCTAGAAGACAAACTCAACGGCTTCATACAAGAACGCTATGCGGATATTCGATTTCTAGCTACGCTCCCAGTTTTTACTAATTCCAGTCAACAGCAGACCAGCTCCCTTTCGGAAAGACAAGCCTTATTATTAAACCGCTACCAAGACATTTACCAGGTCTACGACAGTATAGCTGTTTTCGACTTAACCGGCAAAGTCATTGCCAAATCTAATCAGACTCCTGTAGATAATCCCAGCTCCCGGTCTTATTTTGAGCAGGTGATCAAGACCAAACAACCGGCGATTAGTCAACCGATACACTCGGATGCGTCTGGTCAGTTATCCCTTTACTTAGCTGCACCGGTACTTGACCAAAATACAAAAAAGCTGGTCGCAGTTATCCAATCCCGGATGCCCATCCAATACCTTCAAGATTCGATCAACCTGATGGGCCGCGGACGCGAAGAACTTTACTTAATCAACACCAGCAACGGTAAAATTTTTCTCTCCAACCAAAGCAATATCGTTAATCAGCCCCTAACCAAGGTATTCCCTGACGCCAAGGAACTGCTAACTGCTGATAAACCAAATACTCTAGTCACATCTGATCAGGTCAAAAAGCATCAGGATCTGCTAGCGTATACCCCCTTTAGTAAAAACAACGATTTAAGTAAAATCAACGATTTACCAGACCTGCCCTGGGTCGCAGTGATGGCCACCCCAGATGCGATCGCATTTCTGCCCCAGCGGCAATTACTCCTCACCCTGACCCTGGGAACCTCCCTGACCACCTTATTAGTTGCTGCAGTAGCTGTCTATCTCGCTAACCGGTTGACCAGTCCCCTGCTAGCAGCTACCAAGGCAGTGAAAGCCCTTGGCGAAGGGGAACTGGATACCCGTTTGGAGCTGCTGGGAACCGATGAGCTGGGGGTACTTGGGTCAAATATCAACCGCATGGCATCTCAGCTACAGACCCTAGTTGCTAACCAACAAGCTTCCCTAGACAAGGCTCGGTTATTTGCTGATGTTGTCACCCATGCTGCCAAACCTGATGAGAAAGCCCATGCCTTTGATTTAGTGGTGAATGCTGCTAAGGAAAAGTTAGCTGCCGACCGGGTGGTGATCTATTATTTTGACCCAGGCTATCGGGGAACCATTGTGGCTGAAGCGGTAGACTCCCATTGGCCAAAAGCGATCGCCCAGGAAATCACTGATGCTTGTATTCCCAGAAAATTGCTGGAAGCCTACCGCAAGGGACGGGTTGTGCCCACCAGTGATGTCCAAGCGGTGAAATATGCCTCGGGCCATATGCAGTTGTTGAACCGACTGCAAGTGAAGGCAAACCTGGTCGTCCCGATTGTGGGGGTCGATAATCTAATTGGCTTATTGGTAGCCCATCAGTGTTCTAGGACTCGGGTATGGCGCACCGATGAGATTGACTTTCTACAGGAATTAGCCACCCACTTAGGACTAGCCTTAAGCAGTGCCAGTCTCGCCACACTGAAGACTGCTGAAGCCGACCGAGCTGGGCAAGTAATTGAGATTACCTCCGGTATCCGGCAATCCTTCACAGTCGAGGAAATCTACCAGTCAGCCATCAGTGGCATCCGAGAAGCTCTGAAAACCGACCGAGTTTTAGTCTATCTGTTTGACGAAAATTGGCAAGGAACCATTGTCGCCGAATCTGTGGGTCATGGCTGGCCTAAATCCCTAGGAGCAGAAATTGCTGACCCCTGCTTTGCCCACCAATATGTGGAAAAGTATCAGCAGGGTAGAGTTACTGCCTTGGATAACATTTACCAGGCAGGCTTGAGTGATTGTTACTTCGGTCAACTTGAACCGTTTAAAGTCAAAGCTAACCTAGTCGCCCCTATCTTAGGGGAGGAAAAATTACTGGGACTGTTGGTCGCCCATCAGTGTTCCGGTACCCGGCATTGGCAAGAATCAGACATCAATTTTTTCAGGCAGATGTCGATTCAATTGGGCTTTGCCCTTGAGCAAGCCAAGCTAGTAGACCAGCTCAAACAAGCCCGCACTGCTGCGGAAGTAGTTTCCCAGGAGCAACAGCAACAACGGGAAGCCCTACAGTTGCAACTGTTAGAACTGGTCAATAAAGTGGAAGGAGCTGCCCAAGGTGACCTAACGGTAAGGGCTGAGATCCTCAGTGGGGAAATTGGCACTGTGGCTGACTTCTTCAATGCCGTAATCGAAAGTCTACGAGGGATTGTTACCCAAGTCAAAACTGCTGCCACTCAGGTAAACCAGTCCGTTGGGGACAATGCCGGAGCTATTCATCAACTCTCTGAAGCCGCTCTCCAACAAACCCAGGAAATCACCCACACCCTAGATTCTGTGGCTCAAATGACTAGTTCTATTCAAGAGGTAGCCTTCAACGCCCGCCAAGCCGCTGCCGTCGCCCATACCGCTGCCAACACCGCCCAAAGCGGCACCCACGCTATTGAGCGCTCTGTTGCCAGTATCATAATTTTGAGAGATACTATAGCAGAAACTGCCAAAAAAGTCAAGCGCCTCGGGGAATCCTCCCAGCAAATTTCCCAAGTGGTGGCATTTATTAACCAAATTGCCCTGCAAACCAACCTATTATCCATCAACGCTGGCATAGAAGCCGCCCGAGCTGGGGAAGACGGGCAAGGATTTGCCGTGGTTGCCGAAGAAGTTGGGGAACTTGCTGCTCGCGCTGCCACGGCCACTAAAGAAATTGAACAAATTGTAGACAACATCCAACAAGGCACCTCCGAAGTTGTGGAAGCTATGGAACTGGGGACTACCCAAGTGGTCGAAGGCACCTATCTAGTTCAAGAAGCCAAAGACAGTTTTCGTCAAATCCTCAACGTCTCCACCCAAATCGACCAATTCATTCAATCCATATCCCAAGCTACCGTTTCCCAAGCGGAAACCTCAAGCGCTGTGACAAACGTAATGAAAGACATTGCCCAAATCTCAGAACGCACCTACCAGTCAACAGAACATATCTCCCACTCCCTCCAAGACACTGTCAGTATTGCTGAAGAATTACAAACATCGGTTGGCAAGTTTAAAGTTGCTCAGAATTATGACTAATGACCAATAAACACTAACCACTAACCACTAACCACTAACCACTACACATGTCACAGGACAAAGAACTGGAAATTCAGCTACAGTTTCTCGAAGAGGCAAAGGAATACTTAGATACCATTGAATCGGTGCTGCTGGGTTTAGCCAGCGCTCCCATTGATAGTCAGAAAATGGATGGGATTCTGCGAGCAGTTCATTCTGTCAAAGGGGGAGCTGGGATGATGGGATATGGCACCTTGAGTCACCTAACTCACCGCTTAGAGGATTCATTTAAAGTTCTCAAGGCTAAGAAAAATGCGATCGCAATCGAAAACCAACTCGAAACTCTACTCCTACAGGGGGTAGACTGTCTGCGCCAGGTACTTGATATCAACCGCCAGGGCAATCGGGTAGACTGCCAGTGGCTAGAAACCATAGCTAACCCAGTATTTGATCAACTGCACGAGATTCTAGGGGACCCGGTCGCAGATGATGCTACGACTATGCTAGGAGCAGAGGATGGCACTAATGTGACTGCCATGCTGTTTGAAACAGAAGTGGAAGGGTGTCTAGCTCGCCTAGAAGGGGTGTTAGCAGACCCCGAAAGACCCTGCTTGCTTGAAGAAGTGTCCATCATGGCTCAAGAATTAGGCGGGTTAGGCGAAATGCTGCAGCTTGAGGCTTTTAGCCAGTTGTGCGAAGACATCAATCACCAGCTAGAAGCTGCCCCACACCAAGTGGAAGCGATCGCCCAACAAGCTCTAATGGTGTGGCGGCAATCCCAGGCTTTGGTACTGGTAGGTCAACTGACTCATTTACCCCGCCGCCTGGAACCTAGGGAGTTTCAGGAGAATGAAGGAGGAGTTACAGACCCAGGGGTGGCAGAGGAAGCTATATTAGTTGGGGAATTGGAAACCGATCAGCCAGAACTAGTCGGACAAGGGGATGAGGCAGACCAGCCAGACCAAGAAGACCAGCCAGACCAGCCAGACCAGCCAGACCAGCCAGACCAGCCAGACCAAGAAGACCAAGAAGACCAGCCAGACCAGCCAGACCAGCCAGACCAGCCAGACCAGCCAGACCAAGGGGAAGTAAAGGTATTTCAATGGGTGGATAGCAATCTCAACATCTCTTCCCCCTCTGCCTTCTCTTCCCCCTCTGCCTTGTCTTCTCCCCCTCCCTTGTCTTCCCCCCCTTCCCCTGAACCCATCTTCCTGAGGGAGAACAATCAGGAAGACTCCTCAAAAGACCCACACCAGGAAAATACTGTGCGCATTCCTGTGCGACAGTTGGATCGACTAAATGACTTGTTTGGAGAACTGACTATCGAGCGCAATGGTCTTTCGCTGCAACTGGGACGACTGCGCACCCTAGTAGACAACCTCAGCCGCCGGGTCAATATTCTCGAAGCTTCCAATCACAAGCTGCGCACATCTTATGACCAGATTGCCACCCCAAGAGGAATGGCAGCAAGACAGGGGGATGGGGAAACCAGCAAATCTGAGGGACTTTTCCTGCCATCTTCTGTATCTTCTCCCGCCGCTTCTGACACTTCCCCTGCTTCCCCTGCTTCCCTAGCTATTACTGTTCAAGGGTTTGATGCCTTAGAGATGGATTCCTACAGCGACTTGCACCTGCTATCAAGGGAGGTGATGGAAACCATTGTTCAAATTGAAGAAGTTACCAGCGACTTGGAATTGACCCTAGACGATACTGATAGCATTGCCCATGAATTAAACAAAACCGCCAAGCAGCTGCAAACCAATCTTACTCAGGTTCGGATGCGTCCCTGATCTGATTTAGTGGGACGATTTTCCCGAGCTTTGCAGGACTTGTGT
>NZ_JAAHGN010000690.1:0-4080 GCF_010672485.1 Moorena sp. SIO2C4
TCAAACCGTGTCGGTAATCGGCACCTCCGGGACTTTGGTCAGGTACAAGGGTCCGAAAAAGCCGATGGTACGTTAGTGACCCAGGCGGACAGGTGGGCAGATCAAGAAATTAGAGATGCGATCGCATCTCATTTCCCCAGCCACGGCGTACTGAGTGAAGAAGCATCCCACCAATTTCCTGAGTCTGAATGGTGCTGGATTATTGACCCTCTTGATGGCACCACCAACTTTACTAGAGGAATTCCCCTGTGGGGGGTTTCCTTAGGCTTGTTGTATCAGGGAACTCCAGTGTTTGGTTACATTCATTTTGCTCCTGTCCAGCAATCTTTTCATGGTTTTTGGCTTGGGAAATCGGAGCTAAAAGGTGTCGAAAACGGTGCTTTTCTCAATGGACGCCCCATCCACAGCAGCCAGGATTCCCCTAGCCAAAACCACTTTTTCAACCTGTGCGCCCGTAGTACCTCAGTAATGAAGCAACCCTTCCCCTGCAAAATTCGGATGCTAGGGGTTGCCAGTTACAACTTTCTCGCCACTGCCAACGGTGTCACCTTAGGAGGAGTGGAAGCCACCCCGAAAATTTGGGATTTTGCTGGAGCTTGGGTGATTATTCACGCAGCTGGGGCAGTTTGGGTACCCCTAGATTCTCAGACAATTTTCCCCCTAGAAGTAGGCCAAGATTACGGTCAGCGGTCGTTTCCAACTCTAGTTGCAGCACGTCCGGAATTAGTGAGTGTGTTTAAGCCCTTGGTAGAGTTTCTTGGGGATAAGGCAAGTAGAATGTAGAATGTAGAATTAAGAATGTAGAATTAAGAATGTAGAATTAAGAATGTAGAATGTAGAATGTAGAATTAAGAATGTAGAATTAAGAATGTAGAATGTATAAGGCCAAATGTAGAATGTAGAATTAAGAAGGCCAAATGTAGAATGTATAAGGCAGAATGTAGAATGTATAAGGCAGAATGTAGAATGTATAAGGCAGAATGTATAAGGCCAAATGTAGAATTATAAGTTCTAAATTCCCAATTCTAAATTCTAAATTCTAAATTCCCAATTCTACATTCTAAATTCTAAATTCTAAATTCTAAATTCCCAATTCTACATTCTAAATTCTAAATTCTACATTCTACATTCTACATTCTTAATTCAAAAGGGATGTTCCCATAAATAATCTGCGATCGCATTTTCTCCTGCCAGTTTCTCTGGCTGAGCACCCAACAAAACGGAAATTTGTTCCAACTGATGATTGAATCGTCGAGCAACCCGACTGGGTATACCGTAGTCATAGATAATATGACCTTGCCCAGCAATCACTACTACTTGATAATCTGGGTTAGCTTGGGCAAACAAAGCAATCTTCTCTGCCATGGTTTCATCCCATAACACTTGGGCAGTGAAAAAATTGTCGAAGTTGAGACTATTGCTATGACCGGCGTGGTGATGTTGTTGGTAAAATCCTTGAATCAGATTGCGGTAATCAGCATTATCTGTACGAATTTCCGATAGTGGCGGAATATGTTCCTGCTCAGCAGAGGTTAAACTCTCTAAACCGCTACGGGCTACTTTACGAGTGACCTCAGTGGGTGTATTTAAGGCTAACACAGGCAGTTGATTGGTTTTAGCAAACCGTACTAGGGGAGCATAATATTCCCAAGGAAAGCCCCAGCGTTGTTCATACTCACTTTGCTTAACCAACTCAGCTTCTGTGATTTCCCCGGCTAGGTATTGATCCAGGATATCTTGAGCTGGGCGCTGGAACATTTCCATTGCGATCGCAATTTTGGAATTTTCACGGGTTAGTGCTTGAATAATCGCTAACTGCGCCTCATGATCTTTTGTGCTATTGTGAGTTTCTCCTAAATAGATAACCCGGGCTTTTTTCCATTCCGGTAATACCTCCGGTAGGGATACTAAATTAACCGTTTCTATCTGTTGTTGCTGGCTAGTGGCAGTTGAACTATTATGTTGTTTATGTTGAGCAAAAACTGGGGTAGTACAGAGAAAGAAAATTCCTAGGGAATAAACAACGACTTTGGTAATTGTGCCCATATAAAAGTGATAATAGCTACTCAAAAATCCAACTGGTTATGTTTACTGGTCATGTTTAGCTTAAGGTGATTCAGGATTGCCAGGAATTGATTTACTATCACAAAATTCCAAAAGCCGATTCAAAGCCCAAAATTCATCCACATCACCTTTGCCTGTACTAATGTGAGCCACATGACCCCCTTGGGGAGTTAAAATCAAGTTGGCATAGGGATTACTACTCGTGCGCTCTTCCAATTCTGGAATAATAGTAGGGTCAAAAATCGGGTCATCCGCAGCATAGATGATCAAATAGGGCAAAGCTAAGCTGTCCAACAGGTAAAGTCCACTAGTCTTCTGATAGTATTCATTAACGCTAGCAAACCCGTAGTAATCAATCACCATATAGTGGTCAAAGCTCCGCATTGAGTTAATGCACTCCACTACACCAGGTTTAACAGCCTCAGGAAAGTTTTCTAACCGTTGTTGAGCTATTTTCCTGAGTTTATGAGTGAACCTCTGTTCGATCAAACGTCCCATTGGCGTAGATAGCAAATAATCTATGGAGCGATTCGATTCCAGATTAGGAGCCAAAACTGCTCCAAACCTGACCAGAGAACAATTGTTTTCAACTGCTGCCTTAAGTCCCCACAATGCCAACTGTCCCCCCATGGAAAAGCCCACCAAACCGACAGGTTCTGGGCAACCCATCTTTACTAATTGCATGGCTAGCTGCAACTGATCTTCCCCTTCTCGCCAACCGTCAGAAGATGGGACTGGGGATAGTTGTGCACTGCGTCCGTTACTGCGCCAATCATAAATTAACACTGCCCAACCATTACTGTAGGCTTTACGAGCAAGGGTACGACTATACCAACCACTATCGACATCCCCTGTAAGGGCATAGTTAACAATCAGGGTCCCTTTGGCATTGTCAGGACAACTCCACAATCCGCGCAATGGTACCTGATCCGCACCAGTAAATATCTTTTCCTGCCAGGGAATCAGGGGCAAATGGGAAAGCCAAGGTACTTTTTCCCCCCACCAACTCCAGGTTTTGCCGTACCAGTAAGTTGTAGCAATACTTTGAAATAAGCCATTTCTTAGGTACCAGGGAGCTTGGTAGTCTTGCATCAGGTTTCGTCGCTATTTGTAGATTACAGATTGGAGTATAAGCCGTTCTAGTTCCCCATCGGTGTGGGCAGACAAAAATTTATTGCTCTAATTTTCGATATCTTTTTCCATCCACCGACGAGTCCCAAAAAACTGACAGGAATTGGTAGCTACCTTTGCTGCTGCGCCTAGGGCATCAGTAAACTCTTTCTGTAGAATATAGTGACAGAAGGCACCGTGAAACACATCCCCAGCTCCCAAAGTATCTACTGCTTGAATCTGGGGTACGGGTACTTCACCGGACACTCCTAAGCTGCGATACTGAATTGGTTTTTCTCCTTGGGTAATGGCAATGTGAGGAATCCCAGCGTCTAGGAGATAAGCCATCACCTCTTGTTGACCACAGCACCCTGGTGGATAGAAATTGGCTGAGCAAATTGCGTAATCAACGTAGGGCAAAATTGTTTCAAATCCTGGCTTCCAGCTACCCCCATCGATGACTACAGGGATATGATGAGTTTTGGCAAATTTTGCGATCGCATTACTAACCACCATCTGATGACCATCAATGAGCACCACATCCACCATCAAGTCTAAATCCTGAGGTATTTGTGTAGTGCTGGCTTGGATTTTAGTAGCATTAATCGAAATAACTGCGCGATCGCCTGTGGATTCCGTAACAATGATAGAAGATACTGGTGGCGGTTGGGGGTTAGCTGGATCAAGGTCAGCGATGATTACGCCATGACTGGTCAAATCGCTGCGAATTAGCTTAGTAATCGGGTTAATTCCCACCACACCTAAAATTTTAGATAGGTGCGCGCCTCCTAGGGCGAGTAAATCGCCCTTGGGTCGCACCTCTATATTTCCCAGATAGCTAAACGTTACTGCTGCATTCGTCGCTGGTCCCCCAGCCGCTACCGTATAGTCAGAGGCAGTTATTTT
>NZ_JAAHGN010000691.1:0-4080 GCF_010672485.1 Moorena sp. SIO2C4
TCTAGAAAGTCAGATGGTGTTGGATTTGGCACAATTCAAGGAAAACCAATCTACCTTTGACGGATTAAGGCAACAACAGCAAAATTTACTCCCCCTGTTAAGTCAGGAAGCAGAAAGGGTGATGACTAGCCGTATTCAGGAGTTTGGTGGCAATCCTCAATCGGCTTCTTCAAGTACACTTCGCCTCAATTTGATTCAGCAGCTAGTAGAGACGGCGAACCAAATCAAGGTTTTAGAGATGCGCCAGGCCGCCATCACTAAAGGGGAAAGTCTGATGAGTGAACAACTCAAACAACTAGCTGTGATTGCCAATCGATATACAGAACTCAAGCAGAAGATTGAGGTAGCAACAGAAAGCCTCAACCGCTTTGAGTCAGTTCGGGAAACTTTGGAACTTGAGTCAGCTAAAACCAGCATCCCTTGGCAGACAATTGTCGAGCCGCAACAACCTCAAAAACCAATATCCCCCAATTTGCCTGATACTTTGCTCCTAAGTGCAGTAGCAGGGATAGTTGCAGGTGCCACAGCTGGGTTTTTAGCAGAAAAGTTACATCACTTACTGAACAGCACCGACGATATAAAAGAGTATACTCGCTTACCAATATTAGGCACAATCCCCTTTAACAAAGAACTCCAGAAATCCAATACCGTTACTGGTGTGGGCATAATACCTGAGCCGGAAGCCTCAGCTCCACAACTCGGCGTGGGATCTGGTAGTTACCAGATTTCTCCTGTTTTAGAGGCCTTTCGCTCTCTTCAAGTTAATCTCCAATGTCTGTATTCTGAGAAACCCATTAGCGCTATAGTGGTAAGTTCTGCTGAACCAGCAGATGGTAAATCCACTACAGCTATATTTTTAGCCCTGGCAGCAGCAGCAATGGGGCAAAAGGTTTTACTGGTGGATGCTAATCTGCGCTTTCCTCAGATTCATCAAAAAATGGATTTACCTAATTTGTGGGGACTGAGCGATGTTCTTTCTAGCGAAATCAAGGTTGATGATGTGATTCAGCGATCGCCTCTGGAGGAAAATCTCTGTGTCCTAACTGCTGGTCAAATTTCCACCGACCCCACCCGACTTCTCAATTCCCCAAAGATGCAGAATTTAGTTCAATATCTCAAAGAGCGGTTTGAGCTGGTAATTTTTGATACCCCTCCCCTACTTGGTCTGGCGGATGCAAGACTTCTGGAGCCTAATACCGATGGGATATTGATGGTCGTAGGTTTAGGTAAAGCTAACCAAGTTTTGTTTAAAGAAGCTCTCTCGGAATTGAGAATTGCTCATAGCACAGTATTGGGTATAGTTGCTAATGGTTTAAAAGGTTACACAACCAGAGCCTATGATTACTATCATTATTACTTCGGTAATACTCTTGAGGAAACCAAAGTTTCATAGTGATTGGTCATTGGTGATTGGTGATTTTTAACAACCCTAAGAACAAAGAGTGAATCATAAAGGAATAACGACAAATAACTAACGACAAATACATCAATGATTAAGTACTCACCAAGGTAGACTTAAGATGAAGCGACTACTGAAGCTGTCATGACTAACCGCCTTGCCCAATCCCAAAGCCTTTATCTACGTAAGCATGCTGAAAATCCGATCGATTGGTGGCCTTGGTGTGAAGAAGCGCTATTAACAGCTAAAAAACAAGATAGGCCAATTTTCCTGTCTATCGGTTACTCTAGCTGCCACTGGTGTACGGTGATGGAGGGCGAAGCGTTTTCCCATCAGGCAATTGCCGAGTATATGAATGCTAATTTTATTCCGATTAAGCTAGACCGGGAAGAAAGGCCGGATATTGATAGCATTTACATGTTAGCATTGCAGATGATGACAGGTCAAGGAGGCTGGCCCCTTAATATTTTCCTGACACCCGATGACTTGGTACCCTTTTATGGAGGTACCTACTTCCCACTGGAACCACGCTACGGACGACCGGGGTTTTTGCAGTTGCTCCAATCAATTCGTCGCTTCTATGATTTAGAAAAAGGCAAGCTTAACACTTTCAAAGAAGACATCCTGGGATACCTCCAACAGGCAGCAGTACTACCCGAATCAGAGCAGCTTGGTGATGATTTGCTCTTTATCGGTGGGCAAGTTAGTGTGGGTGTCGTTAATGCTCTTAATCCAGGTCCACGTTTCCCAATGATTCCCTATGCCAGTATGGCACTACGGGTTACTCGCTTTGATTGGGCATCGGAGTATAACCCAGAGCAGGCTTGTGCAAAGCGGGGACTAGACTTAGCTAAGGGCGGTATTTACGATCATGTCGCTGGGGGTTTTCATCGCTACACAGTTGACCCCACTTGGACAGTACCCCACTTTGAAAAAATGCTCTATGACAATGGGCAGATTATGGAGTACTTGGTAGATTTGTGGAGTGCAGGGATTCAGGAAGCCGCTTTTAAACGAGCGATCGCAGGAACAGTTCAATGGCTCAAGCGCGAAATGACCGCTCCAGAAGGTTTCTTTTATGCTGCTCAAGATGCAGATAATTTCGCGACCCCAGCAGACACTGAACCTGAAGAAGGGGCGTTTTATGTCTGGAGTTATTCAGAACTAGAACAACTGCTAACCCCATCGGAGTTGAAAGCAATTGAGGAGGAATTTACTCTGACCAAAGAGGGCAACTTTGAAGGCAAGAATGTATTGCAGCGCCGTTACCCAGATCAGTTTTCCCAGAACACTGAAGCTGCTTTGGCTAAACTGTTTGAAGCACGTTATGGTGCCAAACCGGATCTTCTGGAAACCTTTCCACCAGCCAAGACTAATCAAGAGGCAAAAACCCGGAACTGGCTCGGTAGAATTCCACCAGTAACAGACACCAAAATGATTGTTGCCTGGAATAGCTTAATGATTTCTGGTCTAGGGCGAGGCTATAGTGTGTTCCATGAACCGGACTATTGGCAACTAGCAACAGTTGCTGCTCAATTCATCCTCAACAATCAATGGGTAGCAGGACGATTCCACCGACTAAACTATGATGGTCAACCGGCAGTGCTGGCTCAGTCTGAGGATTATGCCTTGTTTATCAAAGCTCTACTGGATTTACATCAGGCAAGTTTGTCAGTAGAACACGCTTCACCAGTTAAACAACCTTGGCCAAAAGGCCACGCTACGCAAACAACAGTTGAACGTTCAAACCTGCCACCGACCAACCTTCAACCGACCAACCTTCAACCGACCAACCGGCAACCGACCAACCTGTCACCGGCCAGTTGGCTAGAGAAAGCTATTAAGGTTCAGGAGGAGTTTGATGAATTGCTGTGGAGTGTCGATAATGGTGGTTACTATAATGCTGCCACTGACCCTAGTGATCAACTGTTAGTACACGAGCGTAGTTATACCGATAATGCCACACCATCTGCCAATGGGGTAGCGATCGCAAACCTAGTACGTCTGGCTTTACTTACTGAAGATCTCCGATACCTTGACCGAGCAGAGCAAGCCTTGAAAGCATTTAGTAGCGTGCTCAACCAATCCCCTCAATCCTGTCCCAGTATATTTACTGCTTTAGATTGGTACCGCAATTGCACTCTGATTCGCGCTGGCGCTGACCAACTTACCTCCCTGATCTGTGGGTATTTCCCCGTCAGTGTTTATCAATTAGATACCCATCTGCCAGATTCAGTTATTGGTTTAGTTTGTCAGGGACTTAGTTGTAAACCAGCAGCAACTAACACTGATCAGTTATTAGCACAGGTGCGGACAAGTCAAACCAGAGCTTGAACTCTAGTCATTTTAAAACCGAGTTTTCCTACTGCCGGAAATTTTGAGATGATGGTGGAATTCGCTCAATGGAAATCAGTGCTTCTATAACTGATTTGACTAATGGTGCAGCTACGGTAGAACCAAAGGCAATGCCTTGGGGTTCATCGACTACTGCTAAGATTACATAGCGGGGAGATTCTACGGGCAAAATTCCCACAAAGCTAGTTATCTTGGCATCGCTGTAATAGCCCCCAGTAGGACTGGCTTTCTGAGCCGTACCGGTCTTACCAGCAATCCGATAACCAGGAATGCGGGATGCCTTTCCAGAACCATCGGTTACTACAGTTTCCATCATTTCCACCACT
>NZ_JAAHGN010000692.1:0-4075 GCF_010672485.1 Moorena sp. SIO2C4
TCCACTGACTGCTGAACGCGCACGCGTGCGCGTAGCGCATATGCTTAGATGGGCTTTTGCCCACACTTTCAATTCTGTAAAATCTCGAACTATTAAATTCTCCCTGTCGATGTTTATTTTAAGCATGATAGCTGACGGCTGAATGCTTAAGTCACGGCTGTTTCATCAAATGATTTTTAATATTCATAGTCGCAAGCTCACGGTCTACCCTGATTCGGAACGAGTGTTTGTTCATCTATTTGGCTCACAACCGACAGCATTCTGGCTAGACAGCTCTCGCGTAGAACCTGGTCTATCTCGTTTTTCTTTTATGGGAGATGGTACAGGACCAAACAGCCTGGTAGTGCAATACTCGATTACTGACCAAAAACTTACCATTAACTGCTCAGGCCAAACAACACATCGTAGAGAAAGTATCTTCTCCTATCTACACAGAGAACTTGAGCGTCGATACAACTGTTTAGAAGGGCTTCCGTTTGACTTTAACTGTGGTTTTGTTGGCTACTTTGGTTACGAACTAAAAGCAGAATGTGGAGGAAATATAGTCCATCAATCGCAATTTCCAGATGCGATGTTTCTCTTAGCAGACCGAATTATTGCTTTTGACCATCAAGAGCAAGTAACCTATCTGTTGTGTCTGACTAAAAAAGGGGAAACTGAGCAAACAAATGCTTGGTTTGAAGGTATCGAAAAACAGCTTTGTACTCTACCTCCTTTGCCTCCCATTGAGTTAGACTATACTCATCGAAAAGTTAGCTTTCGATTGAGTCGTTCCTACCAGAGATATCTGGAAGATATTCAAGAAAGTCTCGATCAAATTAAAGCTGGAGAAAGCTACGAAATTTGCTTGACTAACAAAATTTATGCCAATATCGAACTTGACCCCTTGGCATTTTACCGAAGGTTGCGCCAACTCAATCCTGCACCCTACTCTGCCTTCCTAAAATTTGGCGAGCTAGCTGTGGCTTGTTCATCCCCAGAACGATTCCTGAAAATTGACCCCTCAGGTTGGGTGGAATCTAAACCCATCAAAGGAACTGCCGCACGAGGCCAAACAGAAGAAGAAGATCGACTGTTGTGCGAAGCGTTACGCACTCAGGAAAAAAACCGTTGTGAAAACATAATGATTGTAGACTTACTTCGGAACGATTTGGGCAGGGTTTGCGAAATTGGCAGTGTCCATGTCCCTAAGTTAATGGATGTGGAAACCTATGCCACAGTTCATCAACTGGTGAGTACAATTCGGGGTCGTTTGCGTCCAGATGTAAGGGTGGGAGACTGTATCCGTGCCACATTTCCTGGAGGCTCCATGACTGGTGCTCCTAAGATCTCAACCATGGAGATTATTGATCGATTGGAACTTCAGGCCAGGGGAATCTATTCCGGAGCGATCGGGTTTCTCGCACTCAACGGTGCTGCAGACCTTAACATTGTGATCCGAACTGCTGAGATTACTCCCAATCAAGTATCGATTGGTATCGGTGGTGCTCTGATTGCGTTATCAAATCCCCAGCTGGAATTTGAAGAAACCCTACTCAAGGCTGAAGCCCTAGTGCGTGCGATTGTCTACACGGTTTGTGGAGAGTTTTCTCCAGAGTTGTTTGAGATTGTTGATACTCCCGTCGCTAAATCACGAGATTATAGCGAGGGATTCTTAAGAGTATAAAACCCTTAACGGCTGAACCAAACAGCCTCTACACCCTCAGATCAAATCCTTGGGCTTACTTTTTCAAGGTTTTTGTTGATTTAAGTTTCCAGCAGAGGATTTTCAGCTTGCACTTAAACCGACACTCTTCTCTCCCTAGGAGAAGCTAAGCGAACGAGTGTAATAATATATCTATTATAGCAGAAATATTTAGGATACGCAACAAATTCGGTATCCAATTTCCAAGGGGCTGTGTGGGTCACCTGCGGGAGCACTTTATACGCCCCGTCTCCCGCGCTTGTCTAAGGGCTATAACGGGAGGGGAATTGGAGTTTAGATGGTTTACAAACCGAGATGGTTAATTGTTAATTGTTTGTTAATTGACCATATCTGTTAGTTAACCCTTTTGTCCACTGCTGTAGTGAAAGTCAACAACTACCAGACAATAACCTATCGGTAGACCCTCACTTGGGCGGTAGAGTGCCGAACTTCGTTCGGTAGAGTTGTTGAATTGCCAAAGCTACCAAACCAATGGTAGTAATACCAAAGATAAACGTGGCTAGGGTACTGACTCCCACTACCAGCGTCCGAACTGCGATCGCAATTTTGAGGGCTGTCTGAGAGTTAGACGTGAGGGGTTTATTAGCAAAGGTTGTAGCAATCGAGGCAGTTAGAAAATAAATAGCGCTCGTCAATCCTCCAGAAATCAATGCTCCCGTAAGGCAGCGCCAGGGGGAAGGTAGCGCTTGAGTACTGTTAGGGGTTTCCGTGTCTTGGTTAGATGTTGTCATTAGTCATTAGTGACCAGTATTCAGCAAGTATTAAGTAGGGTTTTAATTATTATCCGGTAGCTTGTTATGTCTGCTAAGTGTTATCTCTACTAGTTGGGCTCTCCCGAGGCTGATCCACAGGGGATTCTAACCTGACACATCTCAACCAGTTATCGATACCAGGGTCAATAACGAAGCTACCAGATATAATCTTACCTTTGTGTGTGTGTAATTACCTTTCTGTGTAATACTTAGTGTTAAGATGGAATGATAGCTGCTTCCAACCTTTGTAGGGCTTCTTTGAAGTCTTGATTAACAATAGTCACATCAAATTCATCAGCAGCTTCAATTTCGGCTTTGGCAATAGAAAGGCGTTGGGCGATTACTTCTTCAGTATCCTTACCCCTCAAGCGAATCCGCTGCTCTAATTCATCTAGACTTGGGGGTAGTACAAAAATACGCAGGGCAGAGGGAAAGGTTTTGTTGATTTTCCTTGCCCCAACCAATTCTATTTCTAAAATAACTGACCTACCCTTCTCAAGAAGCTGCTTGACTGGCAAACTAGGTGTACCGTAGTAATTACCAGCGTACTCAGCCCACTCTAAAAGCTCATCCCCTATGATCATTTCTTCAAACTGGTCACGAGTGACAAAGTAATAGTGTTTGCCATGCACCTCCCCAGGACGTGGTTGCCTGGTGGTTGCTGAAACCAAAAGCTCAAGTTCCGGGTGTCGCTTCAGGAGCTGGCGCAGCAAGGTTCCTTTACCAACACCAGAAGGACCAGTCAATACAATGAGTCTCCCTGCTTCCATGTTGAGTCTAGTTAAGCTTCAAGCTTAATGGTTACCATTGTGACTATCTTTATTGATAACGAAGCGATGGGCAACAGTTTCTGGCTGAATTGCCGAGAGGATGACATGGCTGGAATCGGTCACAATTACCGCTCTGGTGCGACGCCCGTAGGTTGCATCAATGAGATATCCACGCTCTTTTGCCTCAGTAATGATCCGCTTGATAGGAGCAGACTCTGGAGAAACAATTGCTACAACTCGGTTTGCTGAAACAATGTTACCAAAACCAATATTAATCAGCTGAATGTCCATGAGCAACTAACGGCAAAAGCCGGATGAGAAGCTAGTATAAGTATTCAAGTACAATAGTAGCGACATTAATTTAGCCTTACAAGCCTAAAATCCGGTTTTTTACCAGATTTTAGGGAATCATCCGTCTTAACTCTTGAGTGCATAGGGTATTTTGTTCCCAGATAACCAACCCATGGCTCAAGCTGGAGCAAGGGTGCGTGGGTCACTAATCCTGGGATGATAACTGCTGATAGGCAAGGTACACAGCCTCCAGAAACAAGTTAGCCGTGACAACTGACGGTACCTTTTCCAAGGCAATCATGTCTTTGACCTGATCAGCCAGTTGTCGGCTTAACTTCGCTTTTGCCTGAAATGTCATTGCCTCCCGCCGCTGCAAATACTCTCGAATCATAGCAAAGTCTTCTGGCTGCAAGGGGGAGAAATCTGCCTGGGTTTGGAGCTGATTGGCTAAGGCTTGAGCCTGATCGGAGATCTCGAAGCTAGCAGAAGCCATAGGCTGCTCTTCTTGGACTACCAGGGTTCCTGCTAACCAATCTCCCAAGCGTTTCTCTCCCTTA